>JAEYUT010000083.1 GCA_023432305.1 Actinomycetes bacterium | reverse complement strand
AGCTCGGCGACGAGCATGAGGCGAAGCAGCTCGAGGCGTACCGCTCGCACTTCGGCGCGGACGCGGTGGTCGAGTTCGAACGCCCCTCGCCCCCGACGCTCGAGAACATCCGCGCTGCCGCCAGGGCGACCGTCGACGCACTCGCGAGCGGAGCGCCCGTTGTCTTCCAGGCGACGTTCTTCGACGACACCGACCCCGCGTTCCCCACGATCGGCTATGCCGACTTCCTCGTGCGGCAGGCCGATGGCAGGTATCGCGTCCAGGACACCAAGCTCGCGCGATCCGTGAAGGTCACGGCGCTGCTGCAGCTCGCCGCCTACCACCAGCACCTCGTGCGCCTCGGCATCCCCGTCGACGACACCGTCGAGCTGCTGCTCGGAGACGGCACAGTCGCCGCCCACGACGTACGCGACATCGTGCCCGTGCACACGGTGCGGATGGAGCGCCTGCGCCATGTCATCGAGCAGCGCCTCATCGCGGGGGAGGCGGCGCAGTGGGGCGACGACGACCTCGCGATCGACGGCCGGTGCGTGCACTGTGCAGAGCAGGTCGTGCTGCATGACGACGTGCTGCAGGTGGCGGGCCTGCGTCTCACGCAGCGCGCCAAGCTGCGCGCGGCGGGCATCGAGACGATGACCCAGCTCGCGAACACGCCGCTGCCACCCGAGGGGTGCGACATTCCGGAGCGCACCTACCGTGCCCTCAGCCAGCAGGCGCGCCTGCAGCTGCACGCGCACGATGGACCCCTGCCGCCGATCGAGGTGATCGACCCGGAGGCGATCGCCGCGCTGCCCGCCCCGAACCCGGGCGACCTCTTCTTCGACTTCGAGGGCGACCCGCTGTGGAGCGTCCAGCGGGGCGAGCGCACCGAATGGGGGCTCGACTACCTGTTCGGGATGGTCGACACGAGCGAGACCTTCACCGCGTTCTGGGCGCACGACCTCGACGCCGAGCGCCAGGCCCTGCGCGACTTCATCGACCTCGTCGCCTCCGTGCGCGCCGCGCACCCCGGTATGCACATCTACCACTACGCGTCCTACGAGCGCACCCACCTGCTGAGCATCGCCGCCCGCCACGGCGAGCTGGAGCACGAGGTCGATCAGCTGCTGCGCGACAACGTGCTCGTCGACCTGTACCCGGTGGTGCGGCGGATGCTGCGCGTGGGGGTGCCGTCGTACTCCATCAAGAAGCTGGAGCCGCTGTATATGGGCGAGGAGCTGCGCGACGACGAGGGGGTCACGAACGCCGTCGGATCGGTGGTGCAGTACCGCTATGCCGCCGAGCTCATGCGACTGGGGCGCGTGGATGAGGCGCAGCGCGAACTCGATGCGATCGCCGACTACAACCGCTACGACTGCGTCTCCACGCACCGCCTGCGCGACTGGATGCTCGCCCTCGCCGCCGACCGCGGCATCCGGCCCGGGGTGCGCGACGACGTGCCCGTGCAGCTCGCGCCCTTCGACGAGAACCCCCTCGCCGGTGTGCTCGACGGTCTCGCCCGCGACGCCGACGAACGCGGAGACACCCTCGACGCCGAGGCTTTCCGGCTCACCGCCGCGGCGCTCGACTACCACCGCCGCGAGGCGAAGGCGTTCTGGTGGGAGCATTTCGCCCGGCTCTCGGAGCCCGTCGACGAGTGGATCGACGAGCGCGGTGTGTTCCACGTCGAGCACATCGAGGTCACCCGCGAGTGGCAGCAGGCGCGCACCCGCTGGAACCGCGAGCTCGTGCTGCACGGCACCTGGGCTCCCGGCAGCGGCGCAGCGCCCGACCGCGGCGACGCCTACCTCGTGTACGACCACCCCACGCCCTACACGGCAGCCGGTCGCGCACCCGGTTCACGGCTCGACGTCGCCGTGCAGTTCCTCGAACAGGACGGCCGAGAGACGGCGGTTCGGGTCGTGGAGTTCTGTCCGGGCTCACAGGAGCCGTGGGAGGCGACGCCGATCGCCCTCACGCCCGGGCCTCCGCCCCGCGGCGGCAGCGTCGAGACGGCGATCGCCGGCTTCGCCGCGCGCGCCTCATCGGGGGAGTGGCCCGAGCGCGCCGAATCCGATCTTCTGCGCGTGCGCCCGCCCGCGGCATCCGGATCCCCGCTCGCCGAGATGGAGGCGCCGGACGCCGCAGTGCCTGCCGTCGTGAGCTCGCTGCTCGCGCGCGACCGCGGCTATTTCGCCGTGCAGGGGCCGCCCGGAACGGGCAAGACCTATGTGGCCGCGAACGTCATCCGCACCCTCGTCGCCGAGCACGGCTGGCGAATCGGCGTCACGGCACAGTCGCACAAGGTGGTCGAGCATGTGCTCGACGGGGTGGTGCGCGCGGGTCTCGACGGCTCGCTCGTCGGCAAAGCCGTGCAGACCGGCACACAGCCGGGCTCGTACGCCAGGGCCCGCTTCACCGAGATCGCGAAGGACAAGCACGCCTCGTTCGCCGCCGACCGCGACGCCACCGGGTATGTCATCGGCGGCACGGCGTGGGACATGACGAACACGAAGCGCATCGCATCCGATCAGCTCGATCTGCTCGTCATCGACGAGGCGGGGCAGTTCTCGCTCGCCAACACCATCGGCGTCGCCTCCGCCGCGAAGCGCATCCTGATGCTCGGCGACCCCCAGCAGCTGCCGCAGGTGAGCCAGGGCATCCACCCGGCACCCGTCGACGGCGCGGCGCTCGGCCACATCGGCGCCGGGCACGACGTGCTTCCCGCGGAGTTCGGGTACTTCCTGCCGCAGAGCAGGCGCATGCATCCGGCGCTCAGCGCCGTGGTGTCGCGGCTCAGCTACGAGGGTGAGCTGAGCTCGCACCCCACGGCGGCGGCCCGCCACCTCGACGGGGTCGAACCAGGGCTGCATCCTGTGCCGGTGCATCACGATGGCGATGCGACCTCGTCGATCGATGAGGCGCGCGCTGTGCTCGAGCTCGCCCGCCAGCTCATCGGCCTCACCTGGACCGACGGCGCGAGCCGAGCACTCACCTCGCAGGACCTCATCGTGGTGACGCCCTACAACGCGCAGGTTGAGCTCGTGCGCGACACGCTTGATGCCGCGGGGCTCACGGACGTGCGGGTCGGCACCGTCGACAAGTTCCAGGGCCAGGAGGCGGTCATCTCGATCGTGACGCTCGCCGCGTCGTCCGCCGCGGATGTGCCGCGCGGCATCGAGTTCCTGCTGTCGCGCAACCGGCTGAACGTCGCCATCTCCCGCGCGCAGTGGGCGTCGTATCTCGTGCATTCGCCGCGACTCGTGGACCACCTTCCGGCGAAGCCCGACGGCTTCGCGCTGCTGAGTCGCTTCATCGAACTCGTTCGCTGAACCGCAGCGGGGCCCGCTCATTCGAGCACTGAGCAAGCCCCTCTCCTGGCCGCGATATCCTGGAATGTGGGTGCACTGCGCCCTCTTCGCCCAGGGTGGGGCGACCCGGAGGTCTCGCTCGGAGCCGCCAGACGGGATGGCATCTGCTCGTCTCTCACTGGCGCGGCCGGTTCGCGGAGCTCGCTGCGCGACCTCGGAACATCGACGGCATGCCTTCGCGGCGTGCCGTCTCGTGTGTCCGGACCTGTGTGACCTATCCGGGGGTAGACGAATCCTTCGGATTTGCGACCTTTGCGGGTAGCATCCGGAGAAGAGAAGAGGCACGAGATGGATCGTCCATACGGATCGTATGCGGACGTTCTGCTCAAGGGTAGATATCGTCCGGGGAGCGTCATCGGCCGTGGGGGCATGGCGAAGGTCTACCGCGCGCGCGATGAGCAGCTGGGGCGCGATGTCGCGCTCAAGCTGTTCGGCGCGATCGCATCCTCCACATCGTCATCGCCTGTGTTCGACGCCGAATTGCGGGTTCTCGCATCGCTCAACCATCACGGCATCGTCACCCTGCTCGACGCGGGGATCGACGACTCGGTGCCCGAGGAGCCGCACCCGTTCCTCATCATGGAGCTCGTCACGGGACCGAACCTCGAGCAGGCGATCGCGAAGGGCGAGCTGACCTCGCGCGCGATCGCCGAGATCGGCTACGACCTCTCCGAGGCGCTTCACTACGTGCACGGCCGCGGCGTCGTGCACCGCGATCTGAAGCCGAGCAACGTGCTGCTGGTCGAGTACGGAGACGCGGGCCTGCGCACGCGGGCCCGGCTCACCGACTTCGGCATCGCGTTCGACACGGCGGCAGCGCTCGGCCCCGAGGAGACCAACACCACCGGCACGGCCGCCTACCTCAGCCCGGAGCAGGTGCTGCGCGACCTCGTGGGGCCGGCATCGGATGTGTACGCCCTCGGCCTGCTGCTGCTGGAGTGCTTCACGCGTCACATCGAATACCCGGGAGACCCGGCGACGTCCGCTGTCGCGCGACTCAAGTCGGATCCGGTGATCCCGGGTGAGCTCAGCGACTCCTGGCGCAGTCTCCTCGGCGGCATGCTGCAGCGTGACCCCGCGCAGCGTCCCCCCACCCGCGATGTGATGCTCGCGCTGCGGCAGATCATCATCGAGGATGCGGGGCGCCACCGCTCGCGTCCGGCGCCGCTTCCAGACGAGGAGCCGGCGCGCATGAACGCCGTGCACCGCTACCTTCCCTATGCCCAGGCGGGCGAGGAGGTGTTCGAGCGCGTCGCCAATCTCGCGCGTCACGTCACCGACGCGCCGGTCGCGATCGTGAGCATCGTCGAGCATGACGACATCCGCTTCCTCGCGCACCCGGGAACGGAGCTCACGGGTCTGCCGCGCGATGAGAGTCTGTGCGCGGGCGTGATCGCGGAGGATGCGCCGTGGGTGGTCGACAACTGCGTGATCGACGCGCGTGCCGCCGAGAACGAGCTCGTGACGGGCGATTTCGGGATGCGCTTCTACGCCGGTGTGCCGATCCGCTCGCCGGAGGGGCACAACGTCGGCGTGCTCTCGGTGCTCGACTTCCAGCCGCGCACTCTCAGCGACGCGCAGCTGGATTCGCTGCAGGATCTGGCCGCGCTCGTGGCGGATGAGCTGGAGCTGAAGCTCACCGCCAATCGCGTGCGCAGCGAGCTGAACCTGCCCACCGGGGGCGGGGTGCTTCCGGGAGCTCTGCAGCCTGCCGATTCGACGCCGTCGGGCACGATCTTCCTGCCGCGCGCCGGCTGAGGCTCTCCCGGGAATAGCCTCCGAATCCATGCGGTTGCATGAGAACATGACTCTCGAATTCGGACTCGACACTTTCGGCGACGTCACCGTCGACCTCGATGGCACGCGGCTCACGGATGCGCAGGTGATCCGCAACACCGTCGAGCAGGGCGTACTCGCCGATCGCGTGGGCGTGGACGTGTTCGGAGTGGGCGAGCACCACCGCGACGACTTCGCCGTGTCCGCTCCCGAGATGCTGCTCGCAGCCATCGCCGCCCGCACGGAGCGCATCACGCTCACCACCGCGGTGACCGTGCTCTCCTCCGACGATCCGGTGCGCGTGTTCGAGCGCTTCTCCACGCTGCACGCGATCGCGAACGGCCGTGCCGAGATCACCCTGGGGCGCGGATCCTTCACCGAGTCGTTCCCGCTGTTCGGGTTCGATCTGCGCGACTATGAGGTGCTGTTCGAGGAGAAGATCGCTCTGCTCGCGCAGCTGCTGCGCGACGATCAGGTTCAACGTCGGGATCAGGGCGTTGACTTCGGAGATGGTGAACAGCGGCGGCGTTTGGGAGGTCGGGGCGCTGGCGGGAGCGCGGGGCCCCAACGCTTCGTCGCCGGCTCCGGATCGCCGGCGTCCAGGGTGGTTCGACATTCGCTAGATTCCTTCAGTCGCCGCTCGGCGCCTGCCCCTCGTGACGAGCTCGAAACGAGATGCGGCGCCTTCAGGCCCTCGCGCGCGGGCATTGCGCGGGGCTGGCTGTTCCCTTCGATCGGCCAAGTGCCTGGAGCTTAGAAAGC
>JAEYUT010000141.1 GCA_023432305.1 Actinomycetes bacterium | reverse complement strand
ACCGCGATCCGACCGAGCTCCGAGAAGTCCTGGCGGATCGTCGTGAGCGGCGGCCAGAAGTGCGCCGCCTCGGGGATGTCGTCGAAGCCGATGACGCTCACGTCGTCGGGCACCGCCACTCCCCCGTCCCGGAATGCATGCAGAAGCCCGAGCGCCATCTGGTCGTTCGAGGCGAACACCGCCGTGAAGTCGCGCACGCGCAGCAGCTCCTGACCGGCGAAGTAGCCGAAGTCGGCCGTCCAGTCGCCGAGGATGGGGGCCGTGGTCGGCGCGTCCCACTCGTTCATCTCATCGAGGAACCCCCGCATGCGCGCATCCGCCTCGATCCAGTCGCGCGGGCCCGAGAGGTGGTAGATGCCGCGGTGTCCCAGCTCGAGAAGGTGCCGTGTCGCGAGTCGCGCACCCTCGTACTGATCGAACACCGGCGGCCGGTCATCTTCGCCCGTCCACTGCACGTTGACGTACGGCACATCGAACTGCAGCTGCGAGATCTCCTCGAACACCCGCACCTGCGGAGCGATCACGACGATGCCCTCGACCGCCTGCGCGCGCAGCTGCTGCAGGGCGTCGCGGATCGAGCCCTGCACGCCGGGATCGATGTTGGCGATGCTCACCCAGTAGCCGTTCGCGCGGGCAGCGGCCTCGACCGAGGCCACGATCGACGCCGGTCCGTAGTCGGTGCTCATCGCCGACAGGATGCCGATCGTGTGGGATCGGCTCGAGGCGAGCGCCCGGGCCGCTCGGTTCGGCTGGTACTGCAGCTCGGCCATGACCTCGAGCACGCGCTGGCGGGTCGTATCGCGAATGCTCGGATGCCCGTTCAGAACGCGCGAGACCGTCTGATGGGAGACTCCCGCGATCCGAGCCACGTCGCGGATACTCGGCGGACGCGCGGCCACCGGGGGATTCGTGGTCACGGCACCCTCCGCACGCGAGATGATCGCGACGCCATGCGCGTCGCAGGGCAATGATGGCACAGGGTGAGTCCGGAATGTGACAGTCACATTCGGGCGACACTATGCTTGCCGCACCATGTCGGACCTCTGGCGGGATCTGCCCCTCTCGGCGCGCGAGCGCGTCGACGAGTCGGGGATCCCTGCGGGCTGGCAGACGGAGGTGGCCGAGGTGCGCGCGGCGGCCGCGCGGGCACTCGCCGCGCATCCCGACGACGAGGCGGCTCGCGCCTTCGAAGCCGATGCCGCACCGCGTCGCGGATCGCTCGCCCGGCTGCTGCGCGGGCGCCGCACTCCCCTGCGAAACCTGGACCGCGCCGTCTTCGCGTACCTGAGCCTCTGTGCGCGCGTCGGAGCAGAGCCGGTGCTGCCCCGGCGGGCGAGCGGAGCGGTGGCGCTCGGGCGTGCGGCCAGCGCTCCCACCCCGATCCGCGCGGTCATCTCCGGGCACACGCTGCGCGCCACGGATGCCGGATGGAGCTTCGGCGCGGGGCCGGTTCTCGAGGCGACTGCCGTCGAGTTGCTGCTCTTCCTCGGCGGCCGATCGCGCACCGCGCCCCGCCCACCGCACACAGACTGACCGCACGTCGCTTTCAGGGCCTTCCCAGGACGCTCCGCCACCCTGGGACCCGCGCCGTCCCCCTGGCGCACAGCTTGCCTATGATCTCGACTCCCCACGCGCCTACGACCCCCCGCGACCGGCACTCCGCCGCTCGCGGATTCCGCGCAACGCACGGCATCATCGCCGGCGTCGCTCTCGGCACGGCGATCGCCGTCGGGGCGACGATCGCGAGCGCGCCAGAGGAGCTCGCCGTCGTCACCGCCAAGATCGAGGCCTACGCGCAGAGCAATGCGCAGGAGGTGGAGGTCTCGCACCAGGAGGTGCGCGCCGACATCTCCACGCAGATCCAGTCCATCCGCGGCGAGTACGAGGCCACCGTGGGCATCGAGACACTCAAGGCGGGCGGCACGAATGTCGACTGGGCGAAGATGGTGCTGCTGTTCGCGGGGTACCCCATCACCGACGACAGCGTGACCGTGATCGGACGCTGGATGCGCCAGGAGAACTACCCCGAGACCTGGTGGAATCGCAACAACCCCCTCAACAACGGCTGGGGCGCGAGCTATGGCCCGGGCGGAACCGGCAGCAACACGAACCTCGTCGAGGCCGCCCGCAACGCCGCGGAGGCGCTCAACACGATCGGCAAGTACAGCGAGATCCGCGAGGCATTCCTCGCGGGTGCCGACACCGCCACCATCGAGCACGCCATCTGGTACTCAGGATGGGCGTCCGGCATGTACAACAACGGCAAGCACTGGCACTACCACGACATCAAGGTCGTGAAGGCGCCCGCCTCGGCCTGGGGCTGAGACGGGCACCCTCCGGATCACCGGCTGAGCGCCTCCTCGATCGCGTCGACGTTCGCGCTCATCCAGGAGATGTAGTCCAAGCCCTCGGGCAGCAGCTCGCTGAATGACACGACGGGCAGGCCGGCCGCCTCGGCTGCGGCGAGCACGTCCTGCGTCTGCGGGCTCACCGTCTGGTCGTTGTAGGCGAGGAACGCCACGGTGCCGCCCGACACGAGATCGCGCACCTCCTGCACGACGAGCACGGGCGCATCGACGCCGGATTCGATCGCGCGCGTGAACTCGTCGGGAGTGGCATCCGTGAGCCCCGCGAGCTCGAGCAGGTAGTGGGGAACGGGCTCGGTGGCTGCGACCTGAATCCCCTCGTGGGTGTCGGCGATGGCGTGGGCGCGCTCGTCGACGGCGTCGAGGTCGCGCACGAAGGCCTCGGCGTTGGCCCGGTACGCCGTGGCCTGCTCGGGGTCGAGCTCGGTGAGAGCTTCTGCGATCTCCTCGGCGAGGTCGCTCATCGCGTGGAGGTCGTACCAGACGTGCTCGTTCACCTCGCCGTGGTCGTGACCGTGGTCGTGGTCGTGACCGGAATCGTGCTCCGCGTGGTCGTCGGCGTCGTCGCCCGCGTCCGCGTCCGCATCCTCACCGGCGTCGTGGTCGGCGACGTCGACGGCGTCGATCACGAGAGGCGCCGACTTCTGGGAGCCCAGGAGCGTGCTCATGAACTCGTCGTAGCCGCCGCCGTTCATGATCACGAGGTCGGCGCGGTCGAGCGCGAGGGCATCGCGCGAGGTCGCCTCGTACTCGTGAGGGTCGAGGGCGATGTCGTCGATGATGGCCGTCACGTCAGCGCTGTCGCCCGCAATGGCGGAGGCGATCGAGGCGTAGACGTTCGTCGAGGCGACGATCTGCAGTCGGTCGCTCGTCACGTCGTCGCCTCCGGAGGCGCAGCCGGTGAGAGCGAGCGCCGCCGCGGCTGCGCTCGAGAGGGCGAGGATCGGCATCCGTCGGAAGTTCATAGGGCGACAGTACGCGCTATTGATAATGATTGTCAAAACAGATAGCGGTCGCCGCTGTCCGGATCCCCCCATCCGCATCGCCTACCCTGAAGCACATGCAGCAGACCCGGACGGCCCGCGTGCGCCCCACCACCGCCGCCGTCGCAGCGCTGCTGCTGCTGCTGGGAGCCTTCGTCGCACTGCGCGCCGTCACCGGGGACCTTCCCACCGAGACGCTCCCCACCGTCGCGCGGGACCTCGTCACCCTGTCCGCGAGTGTGCTCATCGAATCGCTGCCGTTCATCTTCCTCGGCGTGCTGCTGTCCGTCGCCGTGCAGGTGTGGGTGCCCGCCTGGGTCTTCGAGCGCTTCCTGCCGCGCACCCCCGCGCTCCGCCGCGCCGCGCTCTCGCTGCTCGGCATCCTGCTCCCCGTCTGCGAATGCGGGAATGTGCCCCTCGCGCGCGGCCTCATCATGCGCGGGCTGAGCGTCCCCGAGGCGATCACCTTCCTGCTCGCCGCCCCCATCCTCAACCCGGTGACGATCATCGTCACCTACCAGGCATTCGGCTGGGATCACGGCATCCTCCTCGCGCGCATCCTCGGCGGATTCCTCATCGCCAACCTCATCGGCTGGATGCTCAGCCGCCACCCCGAGCCTCAGAGCCTGCTCACCCCCGGCTTCCAGGCCACCTGTCGCGCGCACCACGACCACCCCGCCCAGGGATCCCGCCTGCGGCGCGCGCTCGTCGGCTTCGCCGAGGAGACGAGCGCCGTGCTGCCGGCGCTCATCATCGGCTGCCTGATCGCCGGCATCATCCAGGTGGGCGTCCCCCGCGACACCCTCGTCGCCCTCGGAGCCAACCCCGTGCTGTCGGTGCTCGCGCTCATGGCGCTCGCCTTCATCATCGGCATCTGCTCCAACGTCGACGCCTTCTTCATCGTCTCGTTCGGCTCCGTGTTCATGCCAGGGGCTGTCGTGGCCTTCCTCGTGTTCGGCGCGATGGTCGACGTGAAGATGCTCGCGCTGCTGCGCACCACGTTCACCACAGGCGCACTCGCGCGCATCACCCTCGTGACGGCCCTCGCGGCCGCCGCGCTCGGATTCGGGGTGAATCTGCTTGGCTGAGCGCTTCACCACCCACTACCGCGGCGTGATCCTCACGCTCATCGCGGTGACCGCTGTGCTGTGGCTCGCCGCCACAGACCAGCTGACGCTCTACATCCATCCGCGCTACGTCGTGTTCACCGTGATCCTGACCGCGATCGCCGGGATCGCCGCGCTCGGCGCACTCGTTCTGCTGCCCTCCTCACGCGGCGCCGACGAGATCCACGAGCACCCCGAGGAGGAGCCCAGCACGAGCGCCGGAGCCGCCTGGGCGCTCGGGCGATCGACGGCCGTCGTGCTCGGCTGCGCCGGGGCGCTGCTCATCCTTCCGCCCGCAACCCTCACCTCCAGCACCGCAACCCACCGCGACCTCAACCAGCTCAGCAGCGCCGCCGACGCCGTCGAGCTCTCCGCGGGAGACGGATCCGGGTACACCGTGCGGGAATGGGCGACGCTGCTGCGCCAAGGCAACGACGCGGCGTCGCTCGCGGCGAGCCGCCCCGACGTCACCGGATTCGTCACCCCCGACCCCTCGGATCCCGAGAACGTCTTCTACATCGTCCGCTTCGTCGTGACGCACTGCACGCTCGATGCCCAGCCCGTCGGGGTGCCCGTGTACCTGCCCGACTGGCAGGCGGAGTTCCCCGTCGACAGCTGGGTGCAGGCGAGGGGGGCGTTCATCGACAACCCCGACGCCGGATCCGAGGCGCCGGTCGTCCTGAAGCCCGCCGAGATCGCCGCTGTCGAGCAGCCCGCGGATCCCTATGTCTACTGAGATCTCGAGAGTGCGCACCGCCGCACGCGCGCGACGCGCGCAGGCGGCGTACCGGCGCGCCTTCGGCACCGTCGTCGTCGCACTCACGGTGGCCGCACTCGGGCTGGCGAGCCTCAACGCGGTGCGGGGGCCGGTGATCCGCGACGCCTCGGTCAACACCGCAGCGGTGATCGAGCGCTCCGGGCAGCGGCTCGTCATCGACACGGACCAGCCGATCGAGCCCGTTGCCGATGCCGACGTGCGGGTGGCGCCCGAGACGCCCGTCACGGTCGCGACCGAGGGCAGTCGCATCACCGTGCGGTTCGACTCGGTGCTGCGCTACGCCGAGGAGTACACGGTCGAGGTGGATGTTCGCGGCACCGCCACGGGAGCGGCCTCGACGCTGCGACGCACGTTCACGACCGACCACCCGCTCGTCTACAGCCTTCTGCGCGCCGATGGCGACGACCAGATCCTCCGCGGGTCCGTCACCGGCGGGAAGGCGACCGAACCTGTCGCCGCCGCCGCTCACATCCAGGAGTACGCGGTGGCGCGCGACATCGTCGTGTACATCACGAAGGATGAGGCAGGGACCCCGGCCCTGTCGCTGCGCACCCCCGACGATCCGCAGACCTACGAGATGCCCCTGCCCGAGGCGCCCGGGGTGCGAGCGCTGCAGGCGGCGACGAGCGAGCTGCTCGTGGGCTTCCTCACCGACGACGGCTCAGCCCAGGGTGTGCTGCACATCGTGGAACTGGAGGATGCGTCGTGGACGCCGCGCCCCGTCCGCGACGCCGCAGGAGGTGAGCTGATCCTGCGCGACTGGCTGTGGGTTCCGGGCACCACGTCCGTCGTGATGCAGACCGCCGACCGCGAGGTGCTGCTGGTCGATGTGCTGGGCGACGCCGCCCCGCAGCTGCTCGGCACCCACACCGAGCTGCGCGGCTTCCTGCCCGGCACGGTGAAGCTCGTGGTCGCCGACCCCACCGCCGGCACGATCATCGACCTCGCCACCGGACAGATCGAGGCTCTCGACCTCCCCCCGATCGACATCGACCCCGACCTCTATCCCGTCGGCTTCCTGCTCACCTCGTCCACCTCGAGCATCGAGGCGTTCACCGACCTGCTGGGCCCGGCGGATGCCCCGCGCTCGGTCGTCGTCCGCGTGGACCCGTCGGGCACGTACGAGCTCTACCGCCCCGCTTCGGCGAGCGCGCGGGTGGGCGAGATCTGCCTGTCGCCGAACGGCCAGTACGTCGCGGTCGAGGTGATCCCCGCGGGCTCCCCCTCCGACAACGACCCCTACGTCCCCGGCTGGGAGGGCACGACGACCTACTTCGTCGACGCCGTCACGACCGAGGCGTCGCGCGGCCTCCCCGGGATGCGCTCCAGCTGGTGCGGCTGAGGCGCTCAGCGCTGCTCGTCGAGGCTCAC
>JAEYUT010000066.1 GCA_023432305.1 Actinomycetes bacterium | reverse complement strand
CTCCTGCAGTTGCGCCGACGGGCCGTTGGTCGACAGCAGCGGCACGACCGTTGTCAGCGCGTACCCGCGCACGACATCCTCATCCTCGACCACGTGCAACAGCACAGACGGCTGCTCGCCCGCGAGGTATGAGCCGATCGTGACACGGAACGCATCCGGGTCGAGCGGGATCGCGTGACCGAGCTGCGTCACGAGTGCGAGGATCGCGTCCTCATCTCCCGCGCGGGCGAGACGGACCGTCATCAGCGTGCGAAGTAGTTCCGGTAGTACTCGTAGGTCCAGCCCACGATGGCGACGACCGCGAGCGGGATGCCGATGCCGACAACCCAGGTGCCCACGGCCAGACCGAGGAACACAACGCCGAGCGAGGCACCGAGCACGAGCGGCCACCAGCTCCACGGGCTGAAGTGTCCGACCTCCGGGTCGTCGTCGTCGATGTCGGCGTCGTCACGGTCCTGCGCCATCTCGGCGCCCTGCGCCTTGTGCACGCGGCCGATGTAGTACGCGAGGAAGAACGCGAGTGCCGCGGACAGAACGAGGGTCACGGTTCCGACCCACTCGATGTGCGCCCAGTTCCAACCAGCGTCAGCGACCACCCAGAGGGTGTAGACGACCGCCGAGAGGATGAAGAACACACCGAGGATCCACATCAGGATCGCATTGGTACGCATGGACTTACTTCACCTCTCCGTCGGCGATGTCGAGAACAGGGCGGTCCGGGGCGTCCTTGGCGGGGCCGACGCCGACCTGGACGGTCGCCTCCGGGTGGTGCAGGTCGAAGGCAGGAGACTCCGAGCGGATGCGCGGGATCGAGGTGAAGTTGTGACGCGGCGGCGGGCACGAGGTGGCCCACTCGAGCGAGCGTCCGTTGCCCCACGGGTCATCGACCGTGACCTTCGGCGCCTTGCGGGCCGTGATCCAGACGTTGAGGAAGAAGGGCAGCAGCGACACCGCGAGGATCGCGGATCCGATGGTCGACAGTTCGTTCATCCACGTGAAGCCGTCGCCGGCGAGGTAGCTCGCGTACCGACGCGGCATACCCTCGACACCCAGCCAGTGCTGGATGAGGAACGTCATGTGGAAGCCGATGAACAGCAGCCAGAAGTGGATCTTGCCGAGACGCTCGTCGAGCATCTTGCCGGTCCACTTCGGCCACCAGAAGTAGAAGCCCGCGAACATCGCGAAGACGACCGTTCCGAACACCACGTAGTGGAAGTGGGCGACGACGAAGTACGAGTCCGAGACGTGGAAGTCGAGCGGCGGCGACGCGAGGATGACGCCCGTGAGTCCACCGAAGGTGAAGGTCACAAGGAAGCCGATCGTCCAGATCATGGGCGTCTCGAAGGTGACCGATCCACGCCACATGGTGCCGACCCAGTTGAAGATCTTCACGCCGGTGGGAACCGCGATGAGCATCGTCATGAGAGCGAACCAGGGCAGCAGCACCGAGCCGGTGACGTACATGTGATGAGCCCAGACGGTGACCGACAGGGCGGCGATCGCGATCGTCGCGTAGATGAGGGTCTTGTATCCGAAGATCGGCTTGCGGCTGAACACTGGGAGGATCTCGGAGACGATGCCGAAGAACGGCAGCGCGATGATGTACACCTCAGGGTGGCCGAAGAACCAGAACAGGTGCTGCCAGAGCAGCGTTCCGCCGTTCGCCGGGTCGAGCAGGTGCGCACCGAAGATGCGGTCCGCCGCGAGGGCGAAGAGGCCGCCGGCGAGAACCGGGAAGGCGAGGAGCACGAGGATCGACGTCACGAGGATGTTCCAGGTGAAGACGGGCATGCGCCACATCGTCATGCCGGGCGCGCGCATCGTGATGATCGTCGTGATGAAGTTCACCGCACCGAGGATCGTGCCGAAGCCCGAGAGGGCGAGGCCGACGACCCACAGGTTGCCGCCGAGACCGGGCGAGAACGTGGTGCTCGTGAGCGGGGCGTAGGCCGTCCAGCCGAAGCCCGCAGCACCCTGAGGAGTCAGGAAGCCGGCGACCGCGATGAGCGAGCCGAAGCTGAACATCCAGTACGCGAGGGCATTCAGGCGCGGGAACGCGACATCCGGGGCACCGATCTGGAGCGGCATCAGCGCGTTCGCGAAGCCGGCGAACAGAGGCGTCGCGAACATCAGCAGCATGATCGTGCCGTGCATCGTGAACAGCTGGTTGTACGCCTCGTTCGTCGGGATGACGTCGAGACCCGGCGTGAACAGCTCCACGCGGATGACGAGGGCGAGAACGCCGCCGATGCAGAAGTAGATGAACGACGTGATCAGGTACAGGTACCCGATCGTCTTGTGGTCAGTGGTGGTGATCCACTTGACGAAGGTGTTGCCCTTGCGGGACGGCTCGGTCGGTACAAATGCCCGAGCAGGAGCGGCGGTGGTCATCGGCCTCAGTCCTTATCGGTGCTGCCGTTGCCCGGCAGGTTCTGGTTCACGTTGTATTCGGAGCCGAGCACACCGGTGTTGCCGGACGCGCGCAGGGCCTCCATCTGAGAGTCGTACTCGGCCTGCGAGACGACGCGCACCTCGAAGAGCATGTCCGCGTGGTACTCGCCGCAGAGCTCAGCGCACTTACCGCGGTAGGTGCCCTCCTTGAGCGGGACGAAGTACATGTAGTTGGTCTTCGCCGGGATCATGTCTTTCTTGTAGAGGAAGTCGATGACCCAGAAGGAGTGGACGACGTCGCGGGACTCGAGCTTGATCTCGACCTTCTGGTCGACGGGCAGGTAGAGCACCGGCATCGTCTCGGGGTCGTACTCGCCGGCCGCGTTGGGCTGGAGCTGCTCACCCGAGAAGTAGACGTCCTCGTTGAGGTAGTTGAAGTCCCAGCCCCAGCGCTTGCCGAACGCCTCGATGCGCACGTCAGGCTGCTCGTCGCCGAAGTCGGCTTCGATCGCGGCCTGGTCGCGCGCGGTGAAGGCGAAGAAGCCCAGCACGAGCACGAACGGGACGATCGTGTAGAAGACCTCGATGGGCATGTTGTAGCGCATCTGCACGGGAAGACCGGTCTGGCCCTTGCGGCGGCGGTAGACGATCGACGCCCAGAGGATCAGGCCCCACGTGACGCCGCCGACGACGAGCAGGACGATCCAGG
>JAEYUT010000039.1 GCA_023432305.1 Actinomycetes bacterium | reverse complement strand
GTGACAGCGACGACCTGCTGCGAGGGCTGCTGACCGCGCTGGAGACCCAGTACGACGCGGCGCATGCCCGCGCGGTGCTCGACAGCGTCTATCTGCCGCCGGTGCCGCAGGACGCGTATCTCGAGTTCTATCGGCGACTCGCGTAGCTCGCGTCTAGGAGTGCGGCACCGGAAGATCCTCGAGCAGGCCGCGAAGGCGCTCGAGCCGGGGCTGATCGGCGAAGCCGACGAGCAGGCCCTCCGTGGCGACAAGACGCGTGCGGATCGCCTCGTCGATCTCCGGCGAGATCCCGGCGTGCTTGTGGATCATGCGCGCTTCGCTCAGGAGGAAGTCGCCATAGCGGTCCCTGCTGCGGGAGAGGCTCGACGGGAGGAGCCTGTAGTTGACGACGATCGCGGGGTCGAAGGCGAGGTCGTAGCGGGTGAGGAGCCGCATCCACATGTCGTAGTCGTCGAATGTCAGGGTCTCGTCGTAGCCGCCGACGGCGCGGACCGCATCCGCGCGGAGCATCACAGCGGGCGAGGGGATCGTGTTGGCGACGATGAGGCGGTGCAGCCGATCCTGGCGCGATGCGTCGACGAGCGGTGCGACGCGTTCGGTGAAATCGTGATCTGCGATGCGCTCGCCGAAGCGGTCGACTTCGCGCATCGACCCGACGACCATGCACACGTCGTCAGGTGCCGCGGCGAGAAGCGGTGCTTGTCGGGCGAACCGGTCGGGCTCCAGCCAATCGTCGCCGTAGAGCGTGCAGACGAAATCGCTGGAGAGGTTGTCCATGCCCTGGTTGAGCGTGGCGCAGAGACCGTAGTTCCGGTCGTGGGCGATGAACGTGATCGGGTATCCGGTCTCGTCCATCCAGTCCTGGATGACCTCCACGGAACGGTCGGATGAGAAGCCGTCGATGACCACGACATCCTGTGGCTGCAGCGTCTGGGCGACGATCGAGTCGAGCGCCTGGCGGATGTAGCGCTCCTGGTTGTAGCACGTGACGATGACCGCTACAGAGGGCTCTTGCATTCGGCTCCGATCGGGTGAGGAGGGCGATGGTGCCACTATCCCACGAGTGGGCTGCGGGTGCGTGCGGGGCGGCGGTGTGCGAGCGGTGCTGATGTCTGCGAGAATCTGGCCGACGGTGCCTGTCGCCGGTGGGAAGCGAGGAGTCGACCATGCTGGTCACATCGTTGGTCGTCATGGACGAGTGGCACGCAGGTTCGGCGGCTGTTCTGCGCAGTCTCGAGCTCACTCAGGGTGCTCTCTCCGCGGAAGGCGTCGAGGCCCGCACCGTGCTCATCCTCGGCACCGAGCTCGGCTCGGCGAACGCCGAGCTCGGCGCGTGGCTGGCCCGCCAGAGCGATCGGCTTCGCATCTGCTCCGCAGGGGACGATCTCGCGGGCGCCCTGGAGCGCGAGATCGCCGCCGACGCGAGCGCCGTCGTCTCGATCAGCGACGGACGGCACATCATCGACTCCGAATTCCTCGCGGCGGCCGAATTGCTCGCCGACGACGCCGATGCGCGGGTGCTGCACCCGGAGTGGATCGCCGAGGCAGGCCCTCGGCCCTCGCTCTGGCGTTCGCACTCACCCGGCGAGAGCCTGTCGGTCACGCGCGTCATCGCGCAGGAGGTGTGGGCGCCGGTTCTCATGACGCGGCGTACCGCGCTCAAGGGGCTCACCATCCCGAGAGCCGCGAGCGGACGCGATCTCGTGCGCTCCCTCAACGCGGCCCTCGCCACCCAGGCGCTCATCCACTCGAATGTTCTCGAGAGCGTCGCAGTGCGGCTGGGCGCGCACGCGCACCCACTGGGGCCGCTGTCATCGGATGTCGATGTCCGTGCGCTCATCGCTCTCCACCCGCCCGGCGACACCGCGCCCCCGCCCACTGGTGCGGTGCGCATCGTGCGCGGCGCGGTGCGGCGCGCACGGGCGGCCTCTCGTCGCCTCCCAGCGCCGATACGAGCGGCAGCCGGCGCGGTGTCGCATCGTGCGGGGCTCACCCGCCCGCGTCGGCTGCGCCCGCGACCGAGTGCGCGACTCGCGGCGGCACTCGACGCGGCGACCGCGCTCGACTCCTCGGCCGCCGCAGTCGCGCGACGCTGGCGGGGGCTTCCTGAGCGCCCCGCTTCCGGATCGGCGTTCGGATCGCTCGTGCTCGACACCCTCGAGGCGCTTCGAGCGGAGGGATGCTCGCCTGAGGTGCTCGTCGTCACCACCTCGATCGGCTCATCTCGCGTGGGTGCCGCTTCCCGTCAGTACCTGAGGGCGCTGACGGCGGATGCGCGAGCTGAGGGCGCCGTCTCCGGCCTCCTCTTCCCTCCTGACGATGCGGCATATGGTGAGACCCCGCGAAGGACTCGCCTCGTCGCGGCGCACTGGAGCTGGGCGCAGCTGTCTCCCGCGAGGCGACAGCGCGCCATCGAACAGGTGGTCGCCTGGTCCGGTGCTCGCATCGTGGTCGGATTCGGCGGCGCGATCGACGCGCTCGGTCGCGCGGTCGCGAGCGACCGCCGGATGTCAGCTCTTGCGATCACGACAGAGGGGGAGACGGCGCCGCGACCGGGGGTGCACGTCGTCGCCGCGGAACGTGAACCCCTGCTGGAGCGGTGCATCGAGCTCGTCGACCGCGACGGCGTCGTGATCCGCGTTCCGTCGATCGAGGAGCCGCTCACCTCGCCGAGCCGCCGCGACTACAGCTACGCCCACGACGATGCCGTGTTCTCGGATGCGAATCCTTTCCGCCTCCTGTGGCCGCGGACGCCGCAGGCCAGCGAACTGAGCTTCCTCGGAGCGCTGGTGGACGCGGCGCGTGCACGCGGTGTGGCACTCGTCGTCGATGTCTTCGCCGAGAAGGCCCCCTCATCCGCGGGTGGCTACGGTGATTCTGCGCTGCGTCACCGCGGCGAGCGCCGAGGAGCGCTTGACACCCTGCCCACGATCGAGTGTCACGCGCTCCTCTCGGCGGAGCCGGACGATGCGCTGCAGGCGATGCTCCTCAGCCTCCCCGTGATCAGCCTGCGCCCTGCGGGCGATGAGGGGCTGCTCGAGGACGGTGTGACAGCGCTGGAGGTCGACGGTCTCGATGTCGAGGCGACGCTCGCCGCCGTGGAGAGGCTCGCCGCAGATCGGTCTCTGCGTCGACGCCTCATCGTGAACGCCTACGGTCGCGCGGTGGAGTCCTGGTCGTGGGAGCGATTCCGCCGCGACCTTGCGGAGCAGATCGACGAGCTGATGGCGCGCGCGCTCAGCAGCTAGTCGCGGGACGGGGTTTCGGCGGCGTCGACGCTGTCAGCGACGAATTCTGCGATCGAACGCCGGAGGGGGATCGTCGTCTCCCAGCCCAGCGTGCGAAGCAGAGAGGCGTCGCCCGTCACTTCGCGGATCTCGGAGGGTCGAAGCAGCGCAGGATCCGTGGTGACCTCGGGCATCTCGCGGTCGAGGGCCTCGCACACGAGTTCGAGGATATCGAGTCCGCTTCTCGACTGCCCGCTCGCGACGTTGACGAGCGCGGGAGGTTCGTCGACGACGCAGAGGCGGATGTACGCGTCGGCGACATCCCGCACATCGGTGTAGTCCCGTCGGGCCGACAGGTCGCCCGCGACGAGAGTCTCGCCGGGCGCGAGCGCACGGACGCGGGCCGTCAGATCCGGGATGAGGAAGCCGCGTCTCTGACCGGGTCCGACATGGTTGAACGGACGGGCGACGCTGGTGCGCAGGCCCCGGATGCGGTAGTACTCCAGCTGAGTCTCGACCAGCAGCTTGCTCACGACGTACGGCGACGTCGGCTTCGTGGGCGAGCTCTCCACCAGCGGGCGGCTGCTGGAGCCGTACACGGAGCCCGAGCTCACCCCCACGATGCGGGCCGGGGCGCCGGATGCGAGGTGCGCCTCGCACATCGTGGTCACCATGGCGCTGTTGCCGTCGATGTAGTCCTGCGGGCGCGCGAAGGAGGCTCCCACCGTCGACAGCCCCGCCAGGTGCACGACGGCATCCCCGAAGAAGTCGGCCGGCCATTCGGTGCGCAGGTCGGCGACCGCGAGGCGCTCCAGATCGTTCAGGATCTCGTCGTCATGCGCGAACTCGCGTCGGGTGATTCCCCAGACGGAGTGGCCTGCGCGGCGGGCCGCCTGGATGACGTGGCGGCCGACGAAACCGTCAGCACCGGTGACGACGATCGTGGACATCAGCTCGCGGCGCGGTCGTCCGCGCCTGCGAGGAGCGCCCGATCATGGGCGACCATGCGGGCGACGAGCCCTTCGAAATCGACGTCGCGCTTCCAGCCGAGCTCCGTCTCCGCCTTGGTGGGGTCGCCGAGCAGGATGTCGACCTCGGCCGGCCGCATGAAGGCGGGGTTCTGCACGACGTGGGGGCGCCAGTCGTCGATGCCGATCTCGCGGAACGCGAGCGAGAGGAATTCTTCGATCGAGTGCGTCTCGCCGCTCGCCAGGACGAAGTCGTCCGGGGTGTCGTGCTGCATCATCTGCCACATGCCGCGCACGTAGTCGCCGGCGTAGCCCCAGTCGCGCTTCGGCCACAGGTCGCCGAGCTCGATGTGGTCCTGCAGCCCGGCATCGATGCGAGCGATCGCGTGGGTGATCTTGCGCGTGACGAACTCGACCCCGCGGTACTCCCCTTCGTGGTTGAAGAGGATGCCGCACGAGACGAACATTCCGTAGCTCTCGCGGTAGTTCTTCGCGATCCAGTGGCCGTAGAGCTTGGCGACGCCGTACGGGCTGCGGGGGTGGAAGAGGGAGGACTCGTTGTACCCCCGACCGGGACGGTTGTAGTCGAGTCCGCCGAACATCTCCGAGGTCGAGGCCTGGTAGATGCGCGTGGTCTCGGCGCGGCCCGTGACGCGGGCGGCCTCGAGCACGTTGAGTACCCCGCGCCCTGTCGCATCGAGAGTGAGGGTGGGGTTCTTGAAGGAGTAGCCGACGTGACTCACCGCTCCGAGGTTGTAGACCTCGTCGGGGTCGGCGATCTCCATGGCGCGGATGACCGACGTGGGGTCGGTGAGGTCGCCCTCGATGAGCTCCACGTAGGGGTACTGGGTCTCGATGAGAGTGCGCTTCGGGTTCTGCTGGCCGCGGATGAGGCCGAAGATCCGGTAGCCCTTCGTGTGCAGCAGCTCGGTCAGGTGACGGCCGTCCTGGCCGGTGATGCCGGTGATGAGGGCGGAGCGGGGTTCCGAAGTCATAGCAAGGAGCCTAT
>JAEYUT010000012.1 GCA_023432305.1 Actinomycetes bacterium | reverse complement strand
CGCGCACCTCGCGGCGGGTGTCGTCACGGTCGCGTACCTGCGGCGGCTCGAAGCGCTCGTGTGGGCGCTCATGGCTCGCCTCGGCGGGTTCATCGTCCGCGTGCTCGAGGTGCGCCCCGAACCTGTCGCCGTTCCGCGCGCGCTCGTCGCCTCACGACTCCTCCCGCATCCGCGGTCCGTTCTCGCCTCGTCGATCGCACGGCGCGGCCCACCTGCCCTCCTCGGCGCCTGACTCGTCCTCTGGTGACGAGTCGCTCGGGCGCGCGCATCCGCACATCCCGACACCCGTCCAGGAGGACACCATGACCACGACCCGCACCATCGCCGCATCCGCCACCGCCCTCGGCGGCGCGCTCGCCCTCGCACTCATCCCCGCCGTCGGCGCGAGCGCCCACGTCACCGCGAGCGCCACGAGCACTGCAGCCGGCTCCTACAGCGTCGTCACCTTCAGCGTTCCGCACGGCTGCGAGGGCTCCCCCACCCTCGTCGTCGACATCGACATCCCCGACACGATCGCCTCCGTCACCCCCACGGTCAACCCCAATTGGACCGTCACGAAGAACATGGTCGATGACCGCGTCGACAGCGTCACCTACACGGCGGTCGGCGCCGGACTCGCCGACGGCTACCGCGACGCGTTCGAGCTCTCCCTGCAGCTGCCCGAGGGCGAAGCGGGCGACGCCGTCGAGTTCCCCGTCACCCAGACGTGCGCGGAGGGCACCGAGACCTGGGAGGGCGACGACGTTCCCACTGTCATCCTGAGCGAAGCGACGAGCACTGGACACGGACACGACCACGGCGCCGTCGACGACCACGCCGACGAGTCGACCGCGAGCGCCTCGACCGCATCCTCCGCCGACGGCGACGACCTCGTGGCGCGCATCATCGCGATCGCGGGTCTTCTCGTGGGCGTCATCGGCCTCGTAGTGGGCGTGACCGCTCGCCGCGCGCAGAAGGCCGGATGATGTCGATGCCGCGCCCGCACCGATCGCGGCTCGCCATCGCGACCGCTGCCGTACTCGCGGCCGCGACGCTCACCGCGACGGCGTCCGCCCCCGCCTGGGCGCACAGCCAGCTCGTCGCCTCCACCCCGAGCGAAGGCGAGACGCTCACCGAGCTTCCTCGCGACTTCTCGGTGACCATGAACGAGCGCGTGCTCACGCAGGCGGGAACCACCGCCTTCGCGCTGCGGGTCGTCGACGAGGCAGGGCTGTACTACGGCACTGGCTGCCTCGACATCGTCGACACGACGGTCAGCACGCCTGCCGCCCTCGGGCCGGCTGGCAGCTACACGCTCGAGTGGCAGGTCGTCTCCGCCGACGGACACACCGTGGGCGGCGAGATCCCGTTCGAGTGGGCGCCGGCCGGCGAGTTCGAACCCGCCAGCGCCTCGGCGGAGGCACCGCGGTGCGGCGACGACGATCCCGCGACGAGCGACGACCAGAGCGACACGCACCACGAGGGCGACGCCGCAGCCATTCCGGTCGGCGACGTGCTGTGGATCGTGGGCGCCGTGCTCATCATCGCCGTCGGTGTGACGGTCGCGCTTCTCGCGACCCGCCGCCGCCCGACCGACTGAGCGCATCCGGCAACGCGAAGCGCCCCGGTGGAGATCCACCGGGGCGCTTCGCGTGTGATCTGCTGATCAGGCCTTCGTGAGCGCCGGCAGCGACTTGCGGCTCGTCAGCACCTGGTCGATGAGGCCGTACTCGAGCGCCTCCGGCGCCGTGAGGATGCGGTCGCGCTCGATGTCGGCGTTGACCTGCTCCACGGTGCGGTTCGAGTGGCGCGACATGGTCTCCTCGAGCCAGGTGCGCAGACGCAGGATCTCCTTCGCCTGGATCTCGATGTCCGACGCCTGACCGCGTCCGGCTTCGCCGACCGCAGGCTGGTGAATGAGCACACGCGCGTTCGGCAGCGCGAGGCGCTTGCCGGGCGTTCCCGCCGCGAGGATCACCGCGGCAGCCGAGGCGGCCTGGCCGAGCACGACCGTCTGGATCTGCGGGCGGATGTACTGCATCGTGTCGTAGATGGCCGTCATGGCCGTGAACGAACCGCCGGGGCTGTTGATGTACATGACGATGTCGCGGTCCGGGTCCTGCGACTCGAGCACCAGCAGCTGCGCCATGACGTCATCCGCCGAGGCGTCGTCGACCTGCACGCCGAGGAAGATGATGCGGTCCTCGAAGAGCTTCGCGTACGGGTCCTGGCGCTTGAAGCCGTAGGCGGTGCGCTCCTCGAACGACGGGAGGATGTAGCGCGACTGGGGCATGCGGTCGAGCATGTCGCCGCCGGCCATGAAAGTGGGCGTGTCCATTCGTGGGTTCCTTCGTCTCTCGCGCTTAGTTCTGTTCCGTGCCCGCGCCGCCCACGACATCCGAGGCGGAGGCGCGGATGTGGTCGACGAAGCCGTACTCGAGGGCCTCTTCCGCGGTGAACCAGCGGTCGCGATCGCCGTCCGCGTTGACCTGCTCGACCGTCTTGCCTGTCGCGGCGGCCGTGATGGCCGCGAGGCGCTGCTTCATGTCGTTGATGAGCGCAGCCTGCGTCTGGATGTCGGACGCGGTGCCGCCGAAGCCGCCGTGCGGCTGGTGCAGCAGCACGCGCGCGTTGGGCGTGATATAGCGCTTGCCCTTGGTGCCTGCGGTGAGCAGCAGCTGGCCCATCGAGGCGGCCATGCCGATGCCGACCGTGACGACGTCGTTCGGGATGAACTGCATCGTGTCGTAGATCGCCATGCCTGCGGTGATGGAGCCGCCGGGGCTGTTGATGTAGAGGTAGATGTCCTTCTCAGGGTCCTCGGCCGCGAGAAGCAGGAGCTTCGCCGCGATCTCGTTCGCGTTCTCGTCGCGCACCTCCGAGCCGAGCCAGATGATGCGGTCCTTCAGGAGACGGTCGAAGACGCTCGGCGCGAATGCCGGTTCAGCCATGTGAGGAACTCCTTGTTCTATTCGAGGACAGGGCCTCGATGTCCGCTGTCGAATCTACCGGGGACGCGGCGCGCGGCTCGTCCGTGTTCGCCGTGGGCAGAGTGCGCGCCCCCGACGCGTAGCCTCGGAGCATGGAGTGGCGGGAGCGGATCGCGGCCGTGTGGGCCGGTGCGGATGACCTGGACGACGCGGAGCTCGTGCGGAGGATCGATGAGATCGCGAGCGAGCATCCGGATGACGCGATCGCGCTGTTCGAGCGCGGCGGTGCGCGGGATGCGACCGATGACGAGGAGGGGGCGGAGCGGTTCTACCGGGCCGCTCTCGAGGCAGGTCTTCCGGATGCCGAGCGCGCGCAGTGCGTGATCCAGCTGGCGAGCACGGTGCGCAATCTCGGCAGGCCCGAGGAGTCGCTCGAGCTGCTGCGGGATGAGTTCTCGGGGCGGGCTGCGGATGACCCGCTCGCGGATGCGGCGGTTGCGTTCGCGGCGCTCGCCCTCGTCGACGCCGGTCGGCCCCGCGAGGCGGTCGCCGCACTGCTGCAGGCCCTCGCGCCGCATCTTCCCCGCTACACCGGCTCGGTGCGCGCGTACGCGGACGACCTTCTCGACAGCTGATCCCGTGCCCCCGGCATCCCGTCGCCGGTCAGCGCAGGAGCTTGTCGATCGTGTTGAGGTTGCGACTGGTGAGGTGCGGCCGGAGTGCAGGCCTGCCGATGAGGGTGCCGAGCCGCGAGTCGAGCGTCGAGCCCTTCGGCACCGTCCAGTAGACGACCCCGTCGCCGTCCGCCGCCTGCTCGATCGCCGGGTCGAGCTCCGTGCGCAGGATCTCGGCGCGCACCGCGGCATCCGGAGCGAACAGCACATAGTCGTGCCAGCCGTCGCGTCCGCGCTCGAACGGGTACGCGTCGGCGATCGCCCGGAGCGCCTCGAGGTCGAGGACGTGCACGTTCGGCTCGTACTCGTAGTGGGCGCGCAGCGCGTCGTCGACCCGCGCCTTCACCGTCGGCCCCGCGTCGTCGCTCGTGACGAGGGCGTTCCCGGATGCGAGGACGGTCGCGACATCGGCGAAGCCCGCGGTCGTCAGCACGTCGCGCAGCTCCGCCATCCTCATGGTGGTGCCGCCGACATTCACGCCGCGCAGCAGGATCGCGTATCGCATCCCGTCACCCTACGCGCGCGAGCCCGCGCAGCCCACAACGCCCGAGGGGCCGCGGCTCACCGGTGACACGTCGTGTCGATGGTGAGGCGCGACCCCTCAGGTCGTGAGATTCAGCTCAGCTCAGTGGCTGTGGCCCTCGTGGTCGTCGTGGTCCTCCACGCCGACCAGGTCCGACTCCTCGATGATCTCGGAGTCGTCCGAGCCGTCGCCCAGAAGCGGCGTGGTGAGAGCGGAGACGTCGACCGCCTTGCCCTTCTCGTCGACGACCTTCGCCTTCGACAGCGCCACGGCGACAGCCTTCGAGCGCGCGACCTCGCCGACCATGGCGGGGATCTGGCCCGACTGACCGAGAGCCTGGATGAACTCGCCCGGCTCCATGCCGTACTGCTGCGACGCCTGGATGAGGTACGACGTGAGCTCGTTCTGGCTCACCTTGACCTCTTCGGCCTCGGCGATCGCGTCGAGGAGGAGCTGGCGCTTGAACACGACCTCCGACTCGGCGGCGACCTCGGCGCGGTGCTCGTCGTCCTCGAGACGACCCTCGTTCTCGAGGTGGCGGTGCACCTCGTCGTCGATGAGGCCCTGGGGAACAGGGATCTCGGCCTGCTCGACGAGGAGCTCGACGAGCTTGTCGCGCGCGGCGACCGCCTGGCCGAACTCGGCCGACTTCTCGAGCTGCTCCTTGAGGTCCTTGCGGAGCTCGCCGATGGTGTCGAACTGCGAGGCGATCTGCGCGAAGTCGTCGTCGGCCTCGGGAAGCTCGCGCTCCTTGACGGCGTTGACGGTGACGGCGATCTGCGCCTTCTCGCCCTTGTGGTCGCCGCCCACGAGCTCCGACTCGAACGTCGTCGACTCACCTGCGGTGAGGGTCTCGATGGCGTCGTCGATGCCCTCGATGAGCTCACCCGAGCCAAGCTCGTAGGAGATGTTGCTCGCGGTGTCGATCTCGGTGCCGCCGATGGTGGCGACGAGGTCGAGCTGCACGAAGTCGCCCTTCTTGGCGGGGCGGTCGACCGTCACGAGCGTGCCGAAGCGGCTGCGCAGGTTCTCGAGCTCCGCCTCGACCTCGTCGGGTCCCACCTTCGCGGTCTCGACCTCGACCTTGAGGCCGTCGTACTTCGGAAGCTCGAACTCGGGACGCACATCCACCTCGACGGTGAACACCAGGTCGCCCGAGAAGTCCTTCTCGCTGGGCCACGTGACGACGTCGGCCTCGGGGCGCCCGAGGGGACGGACCTTCTCGGCGGTGGCAGCCTCGCGGTAGTAGCGCTCGAGGCCCTCGGAGACGGCGTGGTTGAGCACCTCGGCGCGGCCGACGCGCTGGTTGATGATCGCGGGCGGCACCTTGCCCTTGCGGAAGCCGGGGATGTTGACCTGCTCGGCGATGTGCTCGTAGGCGTGGTCGATCGAGGGCTTGAGCTCTTCGGGGGTCACCGTGATGGTGAGCTTGGCGCGCGTGGCCGAGAGCTTCTCGACGGTCGTCGTGACCATGGGGATATATCTCCTGGGGTTCTGTTTCGCTGATGTTCCGTCGGGGCGACAGGATTTGAACCTGCGACCTCCCGCTCCCAAAGCGGGCGCTCTAGCCAAGCTGAGCTACGCCCCGGAGGCC
>JAEYUT010000357.1 GCA_023432305.1 Actinomycetes bacterium | reverse complement strand
CACCTACCTCGTGGGGCTCGACAAGGAGTACACCGCGACGATCCGCCTGGGGGTCGCGACCGACACGGACGATGCCGAGGGCGACACGATCGCGGCCACCGACGCCTCGGATGTCACCGAGGATGCGATCCGCGCGGGCATCGCCGCCCTCACGGGGCCCATCGAGCAGGTGCCGAGCACCTACAGCGCCATCAAGATCGATGGTCGCCGTGCCTACGATCTCGCGCGATCCGGGGATGAGGTGGCGCTCCGTGCACGCCCCGTCACCATCGGCGCCTTCGACATCCTCGATATCCGCCGCGAACACGAGACGATCGACGTCGACGTGCGGGTCGCCTGCAGCTCCGGCACCTACATCCGTGCTCTCGCCCGCGACCTCGGAGCTGCACTCGGCGTCGGCGGGCATCTCACGGCGCTGCGACGCACCCTCGTCGGGCCGTTCTCGGTGGCTGACGGCGCGGTGCTGCCGGATCCGCGCAGCGAACCGGAGGCGGCTGCGGCGTTCGACGGCGAATCCCGCCTGATGGCCCCTGCCGACGTCGCCGCGCGACTGTTCCCGACGATCCTGCTCACCGAGGAGCAGGCGACCGCCATCGCACACGGCAAGAGGATCGAACTCGACCACCCCGACGTGGATCTCGCTGCGGCCCTCACTCCGGCGGGCCGACTCGCCGCCCTCGTCGAGATGCGACGCGGGCGCGTGCGCGTGCTGCTCGGTCTTCCCACCCAGGAGGTTCTCTCGTGATCTTCGAGTTCACCGTGGTCCAGATGGTCGTCGCGATCGCGGCCGGTCTGCTCGCCATCATCCTGGGGCTCGCGAAGCGTCCGCCCAACGATGTCACCGTGCTCTCGCTCGTGCTCGTCGAGGTGCTGCTCATCGCGCAGGTCGTCGTCATGATCGTGGCACCCGGGGCGGGCAATCCGCCCACGGGCAACCTGCTCGAGGCGTGGATGTACCTCGTCGCCGCGGTGCTCATCCCGCCGCTCGCGATCTTCTGGGCGCTCGTGGAGCGCAACCGCTGGTCGAATGTCGTGCTCGGCACCGCGGCGCTCGCGATCGCCGTGATGCTGTGGCGGCTGCAGGAGATCTGGACCGTCCAGCTCGCCTGAGCGGAGCCGCATCGGGGCGGCTCCCCCCGTCCCCGCGCGATAGTCTGGATGGCGATGTCCGCAACCCGAACCACTCATGCTCGCGGCGCCGGCCGCGTGCTCGTCGCCGTCTACGGGGTCCTCGCGTTCGCGGCCCTCGGTCGCTCGATCTTCCAGATCATCGACCGCTTCGATGAGGCTCCGATCGCCTACAGCCTCTCGGCGGTCGCCGCTGTCGTCTATGTCGCCGCGACCCTCGCGCTCGCCTTCGGCTGGCGGCGGCTCGCGTGGGTGACGATCACCTTCGAGCTCATCGGCGTGCTCGTGATCGGCGCGGTCTCGGTCTTCGCACCCGGGCTTCTCGGTCTCGAGGGCGCGAGCCCGTTCGGCGGCCAGTCGACGGTGTGGAGCGTCTTCGGGGCGGGGTACCTGTTCATCCCGCTCGTGCTTCCCGTGCTCGGCATCATGTGGCTGCGCCACCTCGACAAGACGGCCGTCGCGGACTGATGGAGTTCTTCGACGGGCTGGAACCCGTTCCGGACGGATGGGGACCGAGCGTCGTCACCGTCGGGAAGTTCGATGGCGTGCATCGCGGCCACCGCGCTGTCCTCGCTCAGCTCGTCGAGGTTGCGCGTGAGCGTTCGCTCTCCGCCGCGGTCGTCACGTTCGACCGGCACCCGCTCGCGCTCCTCAATCCGGCGGTCGCGCCGTCGTCGGTGGTGAGCGTGCAGCAGCAGCGTGAGCTGCTCGAGCGCTCGGGTGTCGACGCGACGCTCATGCTGTGCTTCGATCGCGAGCTCGCGGATCTCGAACCGGAGGACTTCGTGCGCCGCGTGCTCGTCGAGCGGCTGGGGGCGCGGGTCGTGCTCGCGGGATCCGATTTCCGGTTCGGGCGCAAGGGTGCGGGGGATGTGGCGCTGCTGCGCAGCATGCCCGAGATCGAGGTCGTGCTCATCGATGACGTCCGCGCGGACGCGGCGGCCGTGGGCGAGGGCGAGCGACGTGCGTCGTCCACCTGGGTGCGCGAGGCGCTCTGTGCGGGCCGCGTGGCGGAGGCCGCGCGCATCCTGGGGCGCCCGCATACGGTGCGCTCGGTCGTGATCCACGGGGAGAAGCGCGGACGAGAGCTCGGCTACCCGACGGCGAACCTCGATCCGCGGCGGCTGGAGGGGCTCCTCCCCGCCGACGGCGTGTATGCGGCGTGGGCGACGGTCGACGGCGTGCGGCACCCTGCAGCCGTGTCGATCGGCAACAACCCCACCTTCGACGGGGTGCCTCAGCACCAGGCCGAGGCTCACCTGCTCGATGTGGATCTGGATCTCTACGACCGCGAGATCGAACTCGCGTTCGTCGACTTCGTCCGGGGGATGGAGAAGTTCGACTCCCTCGACGCGCTCATCGCGGCGATCCGCTCCGATGCGGATGCGGCCAGGCGCATCCTCTCCGAGACTCCGTGACGGGCCGGGTCTGGAGCGGCCGTCTTGCGGCGTTCATCGGCATCCTGCTCATCGCGCTGAGTCTGCGCACGCCCGTTGCCGCTCTGTCGCCCATTCTCGACCGGATCGGCGCCGAGATCACGCTCGACCCTGTGGTGCTCGGGCTCATCGGGGCAGCGCCTCCCGTGGCGTTCGCGGCGAGCGGGTTCCTCGCGCCGTGGCTCGCGCGGCGGTTCGGACTCGAGCGCACGGTCTTCGCCTCGCTCGTGACGATGGTGATCGGGCACGTGGGACGCGCGCTCGTGGGCGATTCGATCGCGCTGGCGGTCACGACCATGGTGACTCTCGCGGGCGTGGGTGTGGGCAACGTGCTGCTTCCGTCGCTCGTGCGCCGCTACTTCCCCGATCGCGTGGGTCTCATCACGGCGCTCTATGCCGCCGTGCTGTCGATCTCGACCGCGGCGCCGCCGCTGCTCGCCGTTCCTGTCGCAGACACTCTGGGCTGGCGCTGGTCGCTCGGCGTCTGGATGGCCATCGCGCTCATCGCCGCGGTTCCGTGGATCGCGGCTCTGCGAAGGGGACCGGAGCGGGGTGCCGATGTGGCTGCTGCCACGGGTGTGACCCGGATGGCGCGCTCGCGCACCGCGTGGTCGCTCGGCGTGATCTTCGGCGTCTCGAGCTTCACCGCGTATGCGGGCTTCGCCTGGCTCCCGTCGATCGTGATCGATCGTGCGGGCGTCGACGCCGCCGCGGCGGGTCAGATGCTCGCCGTGTTCGCGATCATGGGTCTGCCGACCGCGGTCCTCGTTCCCGTTCTCGCGTCACGTCGGCCCCGAACCGTGCCGGCGATGGTCGTGCTGGGGGCCATGTTCTTCACCGGGGGCGCCCTCGGGCTGCTCGTCGCCCCCACCGCCGCGGCATGGGTGTGGGCTGCATCCAGCGGGCTCGGGTGCCTGCTGTTCCCCCTCGCACTCGTGCTCATCAACATGCGCTCGAGGACTCCATCGACGACGGTCGCGCTGTCGGGATTCGTTCAGACAGTGGGCTACATCCTCGGTGCTGTCGGCCCCTTCGTGCTCGGGGTGGTGCACGACGTGACAGGCGACTGGGATGCACCGCTCGTCATCATGCTCGTGATGTCGCTTCTGCTGCTGCCCGCGGCTGCGTGGCTGGCGCGCGAGCGCTTCGTCGACGACGAGCTGTGACTCGCCGCTGAACCCTGCGGCGCTTATGCGCGCCTGTGCACGCCGGTGCGCGCGAGGCCGATGAGCGGGGCATTCCTCGTGTCTTTCGGGGTGCTGCGGTGCGCATTCGCGCGCGCGATGCGCGCGCGAATGCGCAGATGCTCGCGCCGTTCTTCGTGTTCGGCCCGCTCGTGGGAGGCGCCGTGGCGCAGGGAGCCGGTTACCCGGTCGTGTTCGTCGCCGCGGGCGTCTGCGCCGTCGTCGGTCTCGCACTCGCCCTCTTCCTTCCCGAACCCCGGACGCTCACGCGCGACGAGCCGGTGCTCGTCGGTCAGCCCGGCACTCTTCCCTGAGGAATCAGAATGCATCGACTCATCATCGACACCGACACGGCGGCTGATGACAGCTTCGCCCTGCTCGTGGGGCTGCTGCATCCGAAGGCGCAGCTCGAAGCGGTCACGATCGTCTCCGGGAATGTGGACTTCGATCAGCAGGTCGAGAACGCGCTCATCACGATCGAGCAGGCGGGCAGAGCGGGTGAGGTGCCGGTGCACCTCGGTGCGCGCGTTCCGCTCATGCGGCCGTGGTATGCGGCGAAGGCCCATGGTGACGGGAAGGGCGATCACGACTTCCCGACGCCCGGCCAGCGACCCTCTGACGAACCCGCAGCGGACGCGATCGTGCGGATCGCGAACGAGTACCCCGGCGAGATCGAGATCCTCGCGATCGGACCGCTCACC
>JAEYUT010000320.1 GCA_023432305.1 Actinomycetes bacterium | reverse complement strand
TCACGCAGGAGGGGCGCGATCCGGTCCGCTTCGGTCCCGGTGATGTCATGGTGATGCCGTCGGGCTGGGTGGGCGAGTGGGACGTCCACGAGCCGCTGCGCAAGCACTACACGACGATCGACGACTGAGGGCAGCTCGCCGCCGGCTTCAGCGCCCCCACCACGTGGCACGTTCGTCGAGGCGGCGCGCCGACTCGCGCACCGCGCCGTGCAGCATGATGTCGAGGTCGCCGACCAGCCGGTAGGGGTGCTCGACCATGCCGTCGGACACCCACCGCAGCACGACGGCGAGCACCGCCGAGGTGTAGAAGTCGACCACGAGCTCGCGGTCCTCCGCTCGTGCCGGTCCGCCGCCCTCCTGGCGCATCACCGACTCGGTGATGGGACGCATCTGGCCGAAGAGGAAGCGTTCCAGACCCGAGCGCGTCATGCCGTCGAGGATGGCGAGCGTCGACGTGCGGTTGTCGTGCATGTAGCGCATGAGACGCACGAGACCATCGGCCCAGCCGAGCTCCGTGGCGGAGGTGCGCACCTGTGCGGCGACCTCGGTTTCGAACACCCAGATCGCCAGGTGCTGCACGTCGGGGAAGTGGTAGTAGAACGCCTGGCGCGTGATGCCGCAGTCGCGTGCGAGCTCGGTGACGGTGACCTTCGAGATGGGTTCGGTGCGCAGCCGCTCCTTGAGTGCGGCCGCGAGAGCCTCCCGGGCTCCCGCCCGCGGGTGCGCCGCAACCCTGTCGTCGACCATCCCTCACGGTAGCTCCCGTTCCTGGACACATCACGCGAGGTGTCTAGTGACCGGCCGTGGCCCGAAACCTAGCGTTGATGTCAGGGCGGACCGCGTCCGGCGGACCGCAGAGGAGAAGGTCCGATGTTCTTGTTCGAATCCATTCCCTGGTACTCCTGGGTGATGTGGTGCGTCGTGCTCGGCGCCCTGATCTTGCTCAATGAGGTGACGCGACGCTGGAAGTGGGCCGGTATCGGCTTCTTCGTTGTGCTGCCGCTGCTCCTCACGATCTTCGTGTGGCCGACGACCGCCGGCGAGGACTCATCCACCGGCACCTGGTTCCACTGGGTGAAGGTGTACTCGGCGCTCGCCGGGTGCCTCGGCTTCATGCTCATCCGCTACGTGCCCAAGCTCGCGGCCAACCGCTGGGTGCTGCTGTTCCCTCCGGCGATCCTCGCGATCAACATCGGCGAGGCCGTCATCCGCGACTTCCAGGTGGCGAACCTGCAGGGCATGCACGACGGCGTCTTCATGGTGGGCGGGCCCTGGAACTACATGAACGCGATCGCCGGCATCCTGAACCTGCTGACCATCTGCGGGTGGACCGGCATCATCATCTCGCGCGACAAGTCGAAGGACATGATCTGGCCCGACATGATGTGGTTCTGGATCATCGCGTACGACCTGTGGAACTTCGCCTACGTGTACAACTGCGTCGGCGACCACTCGTTCTACGCGGGCGCCGCACTGCTGATCTCCTGCACCATCCCCGCGTTCTTCATCAAGCGGGGAGCCTGGCTGCAGCACCGAGCCCACACGCTGGCGCTGTGGATGATGTTCACGATGGCGGTTCCGGCGTTCGTGAGCGACTCGCCGTTCGCGGTGCAGTCGTCGCACGACCCTGCCGCGCTGTTCCTCGTGTCGGCGATCTCGCTGCTGGCCAACATCGCGGTGGCGGTATACCAGCTCTACACGATCGTCACGCGCCACAAGAACCCGCTGCGCGACGAGCTGTACACGAACCTCCCGCAGTACCGCGAGGTGCGCGACGCGAACATCCAGGTGGAGCCCCCGGCAGCCGAGCCGGTGGCCCGCGGGGTGTGAGAGCCGCACCGCACCGCACGCACGCCGTGGTCGAGCGCATGCTCGGCCACGGCGTCGTCGTCTCGTCGCAGCGAGCGGCACGGCGTCGGGTCGCAAGACCCTGGCGCCAGGTCACCGGATCGGCGAAGCTGGGCGCGTGGCTGTGTCAGAGAGCTCTCGAGCCACGATCGTGCGGAACACGACGGATGCGCTGCTGGCCCGCACGTGCGCCGTGCTGGTCGGCCTCCCCGGGTCGGGGCGCCGCGTGCTCGTCGATCGCATCCGCGATGCTGTCGCCGACGAACTGTGGCGCGTGCTGCGGATCGCAGGCACCGGCTCTCGGCCGCTCGAGGCGCTCACGCTCGCCGGGCATCTCCCGACCGCAGCCGGCAGAGTCGCCACCGTGGCGGCCGCGGCGGAGGGGCTCGCCGACGCAGCGGGCACGGGGCCGTGTCTGCTGATCGTGGAGGACGCCGACCACCTCGACGACGTCTCCGCCGCGGTGATCGCCGCGGTTCTCGAGCGCACAGACGTCACGGTGCTGGCCACCACGCGGCCCCCGTTCCCGCGGCCGGGCGCGCTGGAGCAGCTGCTGAGGCGACGCGAGAGCACGGCGGCGTGGGTTCCGGCCCTGCCGTTCGAGGAGATGCAGCGGCTTCTCGCCGAGGTGCTCGGCGGGGACCTCGATCCGGATGCCGCAGCGCGCATCTACGCACTGTCGGGAGGACTGCCCGGCATCGCGCACGCCATCGCCGTCGAGGCGCGCCGCGCAGGGCGGGTGACTCTCTTCGATGGGCGGTGGCGGGCCGGTCGCGAGATCTGGACGCCCGCTCTCGCCGTGCAGGTCGCGCGGCTCACTCAGGGGCTGCCCGAGGTGGAGCGGGATGCGCTCTGGACGCTCGCGGAGCTCGGCACCGTCGACCTGGACAGTGCTCGTCAGCTTGTGCCGTGGCCGGTTTTCGCCGGGCTCGACGACGCCGGGCTCCTGCAGTTCGTGGAGGCAGCCGAGGTGCCGCTCGTGGCGCTCTTCCCGCCGCTGCTGGCCGAGCACTACCGCCAGAGTGGGAGGGGAGCTCGTGGCTGGGAGGCCGCCTCCCGGGTGGCTCGCACCCATGACGGCGATGCCGGGGCGCTGCGTGAGGCCACCCGGCGTGCGGTCGTCGCATCCCAGACCGTCGGGTCGACGTCGGCCGAAGCGGCGGCGATCCTCGGGCGTCTGATGCGCGCGCAGGCGACTCGAGAGGTTGTGCGCACCCGGGAGAACTGGGAGCGCACCCCTTCGGATGCCACGGCTCTCGACTACGTGCACGCGCTCCTCGAGGAGGGGCGCGACCTCGACCTCATCGACCTCGACCCGATCGAGCAGGTCCTCGCCGCCAGACGAGCGCTGCCGACGCGCGGACCCGCTCATGTGCGCGTGGAAGCGGCCGCGTGGGAGGCGACCTACCGAGCGTTCATCCGTCACGATCTCGACGCGGCCTTCTCCGTCATCGAGGAGACGATCGCCGCCGTACCGGAGAGCAGTGTCGCGCTGCGAGCCGCGCAGGCGCACCTCGCGCTCGTCATGGGGGGCAGGGTCGACCTTCCCGAGCTTCCCCCGCCGGGCGCCGCGAGCCTGGTCGGGCTCACCGGGCAATCCCCGCACGACGTCGTCCGGATGGTGCGCGGCGAGATCCTGATCTCCAGCAACCGCACCGACGACGCGCAGATCGAGTTCTCCCACGTCTCCTTCGC
>JAEYUT010000319.1 GCA_023432305.1 Actinomycetes bacterium | reverse complement strand
GACTCAGGATGCGGCGGCGCGGGCTCCGGCGACTGCGGCAGGGATCGCGGCGAGGAACGCGTCGATGTCGGCGTCGGCGGTGTCGTGGCCGAGGGTGATGCGCAGGGCTCCGCGCGCGTCGGTCTCCGGCACGCCCATCGCGAGCAGCACGTGCGAGAGCTCGGCGACGCCCGCCTGGCACGCCGACCCGGTCGACACGGCGACCCCGGATGCGTCGAGCAGGTAGAGAAGCGCGTCGCCGTCAGCGCCCGCGAACGTGAAGTGGGCATTTCCGGCGACTCGACCCTCGGACGACGGGTCGCCCCGCAGCACCGCGCCGTCGACCGAGGACAGCACCCCCGCGATGAGACGGTCGCGCAGCGCCTCCACGCGCGTGAGCGGCAGCGACTCGACGGCGCGCGTCGCGGCCGCGCCGAACGCGAGCGCACCCGCGGCATCCTGCGTGCCCGAACGGCCTCGCTGCTGGTCGCCGCCGTGCAGCAGCGGCTCCACGCGGGCGGTGCGGGCGAGCGCGAGGGCGCCGATCCCCACCGGTCCGCCGATCTTGTGCGCCGAGACCGACACGGCCTCCGCCCCGACCGCGTGCACGTCGATCGGCAGCTGGCCGTACGCCGCGACCGCGTCGAGGTGCACCGGCACCCCGTAGGCGTGCGCGAGCTCCACGATCCGCTCAACCGGCTGGATGGTGCCGACCTCGTTGCTCGCCCACAGCGCGGTCACGAGCGCGACGTCGTCACCGCCCTGCGCAAGCGCTGCGGCGAGCGCGTCCAGGCGGATGCGGCCGAGCTCGTCGAGCTCGATCCAGTCGATCGTGGCGCCCTCGTGGCGCGCGAGCCATTCGACGGCGTCGATGGTGGCGTGGTGTTCGCCGAGCGGGGCGATGATGCGGGTGCGCGGCGCCCGGGCCCAGAACAGCCCCTTGATGCCGAGGTTCACGGATTCGGTTCCGCCGCTCGTGAGCACGATCTCGACGTCATCCGCACCGAGAGATGCGGCGACCGCAGAGCGGCCGGTCTCGAGCATCTCGCGTGCCGCCTGGCCTGCACCGTGGATGGACGCCGGGTTGCCGATGCCGCGAAGCGCCCCGGTGTAGACCTCCAGCACCTCGAGCGGCATCGGCGAGGTGGCCGCGTGGTCCAGATAGACCGTCATGCTCACCTCCGCAAGGCCCGATCCGCGCGTTACAAGTTCGTCACGCGCACCACCTAACCTAGACGGCATGCCTGACGCCGACCCGCTGTCGAACCTCGGCGTTCGACTCACGGATGCCGGCGGCGAGCTCCGCGTCTGGAGCGCGAACGCGACCTCGATGGAGCTGTGCATCTTCGATGCGCGCGACTCCGCCTGGGTGACGGAGCGCATCCCTCTCACCCGCGGCGATGCGGATGTGTGGAGCGTCACCTCCGCGGGCCTCGCCACGGGAGCCTCCTACGCGCTGAGCGTCGACGGACCGGACGGCCCGACCCACGCCTTCGACCCCGACCGCTACCTGCTGGACCCGTACTCGCGCGGGCTCGCCCGCACCTCGAGCGGCGGCTGGCGCAGCTATGTGCAGGATGAGGCGTTCGACTGGGAGGGCGTCGCGAAGCCGCAGACGCCGCTGGATCACACGGTCATCTACGAAGCGCACGCGAAAGGCCTCACGAAGCTCAACCCGGATCTGCCGGAGGAGATCCGGGGCACCTACGCGGGTCTCGCGCATCCGGCGACGATCGCCTACCTGAAGGATCTGGGGGTGACAGCCGTCGAGCTGCTGCCCGTGCACCAGTTCGTCTCCGAGCAGCGCCTCACCAAGATGGGGCTCGTCAACTACTGGGGCTACAACACGCTCCACTTCTTCACGCCCCACACCGCCTACGCGACGCATGCGGCGCAGGTGGGCGGCCCGGGTGCGGTGCTGCGCGAGTTCAAGCAGATGGTGAAGGCGCTCCATGCGGCGGGCCTCGAGGTGATCCTCGATGTCGTCTACAACCACACCTCCGAAGAGGGACCGATGGGACCGACGACGTCGTTCCGCGGCATCGACAACGCGTCCTACTACCGGCAGGATGCCGCCGGCGTCTACATCGACACCACCGGATGCGGCAACGCGCTCGACTTCTCACGTGAGGTGACGCAGCGGCTCGTGCTCGACTCGCTCCGCTACTGGGCGAACGAGGTGCAGATCGACGGCTTCCGCTTCGACCTCGCGGCGACGCTCGGCCGCGACGAGAATCTCGAGTTCCAGCGCGAGCATCCGCTGCTGACGGCGATCCTCGACGACCCGGCGCTCGCGGGTGTGAAGAAGATCTCCGAACCGTGGGATGTGGGCATCGGCGGCTGGCAGGTGGGCAGCTTCCCCGACGGCTGGTCGGAATGGAACGACGGCTACCGCGACCGGATGCGCAACTTCTGGCTGCGCGACATCGCCGACTTCCGTGAGACGGGGCGAGCCTCCGAGGGCATCGGCTCGCTCGCTCGGCGCCTCGCCGGCTCGAACCATGTGTTCTCCACCGAGCGCGGCCCGCTCGCGAGCGTCAACTTCGTGACCGCGCACGACGGCTTCACGGCGCGCGACCTCGTGAGCTACGACGAGAAGCACAACCTCGGCAATGGCGAGGACAACCGCGACGGATCCAGCGACAACAAGTCGTGGAACCACGGTGTCGAAGGCTCGACCGACGACGACGAGATCCGGACGCGCCGCCGCAAGTCGGTGCGGAACCTCCTCGGCACGCTGCTGCTCTCCGCCGGCGTCCCCTTGCTCACGGCGGGCGACGAGTTCGGCCGCACCCAGCGCGGCAACAACAATGCGTACTGCCACGATTCGGAGCTCACC
>JAEYUT010000310.1 GCA_023432305.1 Actinomycetes bacterium | reverse complement strand
GGCATAGCCGGCGGCCAGCGCAGCTGCGTTCGGCGTGTACGGCGTGTAGATGTAGAGCGCGTGGGTGGCCTGGTTGGCGATGAACACCGGCTTCGACCCGCACGACGCGTTCGGGTTGTAGAGGATGTTGCTCCACTGCCCCACCGGGTAGCGCAGGTCATAGCGCGTATCCCACTGCGTTCCGGGTCCCGTCCCCGCCGGCTGCGTGTAGCGCTTGAGCAGGAAGGCGCCGTAGCGCACCTGGTTGAAGAAGCCGTAGTAGTTGGAATCGCAGGAGCCGTTGTCGGGACAGCCGGCACCCATCGCCGACCGATACGCGCCCGCGATCGGGCGCGTGCTCGTCACGAGCCCCTGCTCCTTCTGCAGAGTCACCAGGATGACGCGCGGACTGACCCCGCACGCCTGAGCGACCTTCACGATGATCCGGGCAGCGGGCTCGTCGGCTCCGCCTGTGTACTGCCCGCACATCGGCGAGGCGGGAATGGTGCGCGTGGTCTCGCGGTAGTCCTTCAGGCAGGTGAAGCCAGCCTGGCAGTTGGCCACCTTGGAGTTGAGGAAGGCCTGGACCTCGGCCTCGTTCATCGCGTAGCCGTCCCAGAACAGCGAGTCGTCGATGATGTTGCCGGGGTCGAACTGCGACAGATCCGCAGCCTGCGCCTGTGGCGTTTCGGAGAGCGGCGTGGCCACGATCAGCGAGCTCGCCACGAGGGCAGCTCCCAGCATTGCGACGCCGCGCCGCCAAGGCGTCCATCCCCTGGTCATATTCCCCAGGGTAACCCGATGACTTCGGAGCACAACGACGAGAGGTCCCGCGTGGCGCGGGTTCAGCTGGAGCCCGATACCCTCTGGATGTGCTTGAAACAGCGATTCCCGGCCTGGTGGGACTTCTCGTCCAGCTGATGATCTTCCTCGGCGTGGTCGCGGTGGCAGCGCGCTCCCGCGGTGCTTCTCTCGCAGCCGTGTACGGCGCGACGGTCGCGATCTACGGCTACGCCCTCGTCGTCACCTTCATGGCACTGCTCGGGATTCCCTGGCAAGTCGTCAACCTCCTGCTCGCGCTGGCCGCGGTCATCGCGATCGCCGCCCCGGCGGTGCGCGGGCACGTGCTCAGCGGACTCCGCGATGTCGGTCACACAGTGAGACGGTCCTGGGGCGCGGTGACGATCATGGGCGTCATCGTCCTCATCCACGTGAGCGTCGCAGTGATCAAGCCGGAGATCTCGGTCGACGGCCAGCTGTACCACGGCTCAGCGCTCGTCAACCTCATCCAGCAGGGCAGCCTCTGGGGCTGGAGCGTCACCAACGAGTTCGTGTACTACACCGACCTCACCATGGCGGGCGGTGTCAATCTCGCGACGTTCACCGGACAGGCGCGGTTCGATGACGCGCTGCAGATCCCGCACCTCGTCCTGCTCCTGCTCGTGGTCCAATGGGCACTCCGGGCGCGGTTCGCATCGGCTTTCACGCGCACCTCGCTCGCCGCTCTGATCGCCACCGCCCCCGTGATCTGGCTGCAGCCGCGCATCCTCTACGTCGACCTCGCCTACGGCGCGGCGATCGCCGCGATCATCCTGATCCTCGCGCTCGTGCGCACGCTGACCGTGCGGGATCTTCTCGTGCTCGGTGTGCTCGTGGGGTCAGTGTTCGCGACGAAGCCGACGGGGATCCTCACCGGCATCCTGCTGGGCGTCGCGGTCATCGTCGTCGCCGTCATCCGGCGCCGCGGTACGCCCTTGCGAACGACCGTCGGCGCCATCGCGATCGGATTCGGCCCGACGCTGCTGATGGCCGCGTCGTTCTACGTGCGCAATCTGGTGCAGTTCAACAACCCGGTGTACCCGGTCGAGCTGAAGGTGGGCCCGCTGACCTTCCCCGGCATCATCGACTTCGGCGTGTTCTCCGCGGCGGAGAAGGGCTCCGGTGGTCTGTTCGACCCGCTGCGTCTCATCAGCTACTTCGGCAGCCTCGGCGACGGCATGATCAACGGCATCACGAACCTCGACTACGACCCGCGATCAGGCGGATACGGGTTCGTGCCGCTTGCGGTCCTGATCATCGCCGCCGTCGTCATCGCATCCCAGATCATCGCTCGACGCGCGTCCGGCCCTGTCCCTCGCACGTGGCCGGCGCAGCTGGTGATCGCAGCGATCGCACTCCCGATTGTGGCCGTGCAGCCGATGTCCTACGACGCGCGGTACCTCATCGGATCCACCGTCGCGCTGCTGGTCGCCGTGCTTCTCACCGCAGTGGGTCATCTTCCGCGCCCCATCGAGCTCCTCGCAGGGATCGCCGCGCTGACCTTCGCCTTCGGTCAGGTGATCTGGAGCGAGCGCACCCTCGTGAGCGGAGCCGGCACCGCGCTGGAGCTGCGGGAGCTGTCGCCCGAGTGGCAGGCCGCGACGCCCGGCAACCCCTGGGGCGACTCCTACCGCACAGGGTGGATCCCCGACACCGAGTGCGTCACGATCGCACTGCAGACCTCCGGGGGCCTCACGCGAAGCGGAATGGCCGAAGGCTCCTACTTCGCAACCTTCCCGTACGCCCTCTACGGGGACCAGCTGTGCAACGACGTGATGCCCGTCACGCTGAACGGCCGCGACGCCGATTCCCCCGCGAATGCAGCCGCGATTCAGCGAGCCGACTTCGCCGTGCTGTACTCCTCCGACGTGGACGAGTGGCTCGAGGCGTACCCGGCTCGAGCGGAGTGCTTGCGCCCGCTCGATGAGATCGACGCCGACGAGACCTACACGGAGCAGACGACCGTGCTCGTCGACACCTGTCGCTAGCGTCTCAGCGCAGGAGCAGCTGAGGATCCTCAGCCGCATCCTCCACGCTGATCGCCGTACGAAGACCCCAGCGCTGACGTGCCCGCGTGACGTCCGCGACCACACGACTCGGCTGGATCGGCGAGACGGCGGGCAGGTACGCGCCCACGCCGGCGAGCTCGGCGAGGCGCCGGTTCGACACGCCCCGACCACTGCCCACGTTCACGACGGAGAAGCCCTCCGTCTCCTCGGTGGCGGCTGCCGCCACGTTGCGCGCAACGTCATCGACGTGGATGTAGTCGCGCACGAAATCGTCGGTGAGCCACAGCTGCGGCACCTCCTCGTCGAGAAACAGCCGGTTGACGAGCGACCGCGACAGTCCCGGACCGAACACGTTGAAGATCCTCAGCACGACGACGTCGATGCCGTCGCGCTCGGCGATGGATCGGAGCGCGTTCTCGGAGTCGAGCTTGAGCTGTGCGTACGCGCCGTGGGGCGCCGTGGGTGACCCTTCTTCGAAGGGCGACTCGCCGTCGCTTCCGTAGACCGCCGCAGAGGACGCGAACACTATTCGCCTCGAGCCCGATCGCACGGCGCTCTCCGCGAAGGACGCGAGCGCGTCGAGCGCATGCGCTGCGCTGTCTCGGTCGAGGCCGACGACGGCCGGATTCGCCAGGTACACGATGGTCTCAGGGCGCGCCGACTCCAGCACCGCGCGCACCTGGTCCGCATCCGCAACATCGAGCGACGGCGCCGTGGAGCGTCCTACAGCGAGCGTCCCGATCTCCGCACCCCCGAACGCCCCGACGACCGCCCGACCGATGGGACTCGTCCCTCCGACGACGAGCACCGGCGGCGACGCTGCGGGGTTCACTGGAGTCCGGTGAACCCGAAGGCGCGCAGTTCGTCCTTCAGCTCATCGCCGCTGATCTGGTGCGAGCGCGTGAGGGGCAGCAGCCGCTGGACCCACGCGAGCGTCGTGCCCGGTTCGTGGTCATCCTCCTCCGTCACCACGAAGATCTTGGGGTGAGTGGTCGAGTCGACCGCCGACACGCGATACGAGAGCTCCTCGAACATCTTCTCGCCGGGGCGAAGGCCGATGATCTCGACCTTGAGCGAGGGATTCACGGCATCGATGAGCCCCTGCGCGAGGTCCATCACGCGGATGGGCTCGCCCATGTCAAGCACGAACAGGTCGCCGTGCTTGCCGCGCGTGGCAGTCTGGATCACCAGCTGCGCAGCTTCGTCGATCGTCATGAAGTAACGGGTGATGTCCGGGTGGGTGACCGTGAGGTTGTGCCCGCGCTCCAGCTGCTTGCGGAACGTCTGCATGACGCTGCCCTCGCTTTCGAGGACATTGCCGAAGCGGACCGCCGAGAAGCTCGCGCCGCTGCGCGTCGGCGCGATCTCGCGCAGCAGCAGCTCACCCACGCGCTTCGTCGCACCCATGACGTTCGTGGGATTCACTGCCTTGTCGGTGGAGACGTACACGATGCGCTCGACGCCCGCGTCTGCCGCAGCGGCGACGACGTTGAGCGTGCCCCAAACGTTGTTGTTGAAAGCCTCGACGGCGTTGTCCTGCATGAGAGGAACGTGCTTGTAGGCGGCGACATGGAAGACCATGTGGGGCTGGTATCGCTCCATGAGCTGCGCGATCCGCGTCTCCGACTGGACGTCGGCGATCTCGAAGACGACATTGTCCGCACTCGCGAGTCCCTGGGCGAGGTGGAACATGCCGCTCTCCGAGCGGTCGACGCAGACCACGATCTCCGGATCGAGGGAGACGAGCTGCGCCACGAGGCGCGAGCCGATCGACCCCGCTGCGCCCGTCACGAGAATACGACGCCCCTCGACGACTGTCCTCGATTCCAGCATGTCGTGCTTCACGGGCGCGCGACCGACGACATCGAGCACGTCCACGTCGGTGAGATCGGACACGGAGATCCGTT
>JAEYUT010000292.1 GCA_023432305.1 Actinomycetes bacterium | reverse complement strand
TCCCTGCGCCCGGATGTGAACGGCTACGACCTGGTGACGCTCGCGTTCATGTTCAACGGCATCGCCTACCAGCCGGAGCCGATGCGCTCGATGTTCGGGGAGCGGATGCTCACGATCGTGCTCGACGGACTCCGGGCAGGATCCACGACGCCGATGCCGGCTCTCGGGCGCCTCGACAAGGACGAGTTCCACCTGGGCTCGCACGGCGTGTGAGCCCGCGCGACGCCGAGGCGTGAACGCCGCGTCCGAGCTCAGCGTCGCGCTGCGAGCCCCAGCTCGATGAGCTCGGTGATGAGCTCCGGGTAGCTCACGCCGCTCGCCTGCCAGCAGCTGGGGAACATCGAGATGGGGGTGAAGCCCGGCATCGTGTTGATCTCGTTGACGACGAACGAGGTGCCGTCGAAGAAGAAGTCGACGCGCGCAAGGCCCGAGCCGCCGATCGCCTCGAACGCGTGCGCAGCGACGCGCTGCATCTCAGCGAGCTCGCCGTCCTTCAGCTCGGTGGGGCAGATGAGCTGCGCCGCATCCGGGTCGAGGTACTTGGCCTCGAAGTCGTAGAACTCGCGGCCCGTGACCACGATCTCCCCGGCGACGCTCACACGCGGGGCGGTGCCGTCTCGGCCCTCCAGCACGGCGCATTCCACCTCGCGGCCCGCCATCGCCGACTCGACGAGCACCGTCGAATCCTCGGCGAATGCGATCTCGATCGCCGCATCCAGCTCCGACCAGTCAGCGACCTTCGTGACGCCGACCGACGAGCCTGCGCGCGACGGCTTCACGAACACCGGGCTGCCGAGCGAGCGGATGCGGCGCTCGAACAGCTCGCGATCGCGGGACCAGCGTGCGGGCGTGAGCGTGACCCAGGGCGCCACCTCGATGCCCGCTGAGGCGAGCACCGTCTTCGTCATGTGCTTGTCCATGGCGAGCGACGACGCCAGGACGCCGTTGCCGACGTACGGGAAGTCGAGCAGCTCGAGCTGCCCCTGGATGGTGCCGTCTTCGCCGAAGCGGCCGTGCAGGATCGGGAACATCACGTCGATCTCCCCGAGCGACGACTCCGTGCCGTCCGCGGCGAGAAGCGTCAGCTCACGCGATCCGGCCGCATCCGGCAGGCGCACGCGGGTGCCGTTGTCGACCACGGCCGGCAGCTCGGCGCGCAGCCCGAACAGCTCCGGGTCGTCGGGCTGCAGCGTCCAGGCGCCGTCGCGGGTGATGCCGATGGGCACCACGTCGAAGCGGCTGCGATCGATCGCGCCCAGCACACCCGCCGCCGTCGCGCACGAGATGCTGTGCTCGCTCGAACGGCCGCCGAACAGCAGGGCGACGCGGGTCATGCGGCCTCCGGGTTCTGGACGCCCGGGCTCATTCGCCCTGAGGAGCGTCGTCTGTGGTGAGATGCGGGGCGATGTCCCGCGGATCAAGCGTACCCGCCAGCACTTCGGCCACCTGGCTCACGATCGGCATCTCGACGCCGCGTTCGGCCGCGAGCTCCAGGATCGGCGCGACCGACGAGATGCCCTCCGCGGTCTGGTTCATCTGGGCGATGACCTCCTGGTACGCGTAGCCCTGGCCGAGAAGACGGCCTGCGGTGTTGTTGCGCGAGAGCGACGACTCGCAGGTGGCGATGAGGTCGCCGAGGCCCGCGAGTCCGGAGAGAGTCTCCGGCCGTGCACCGAACGCCACCGAGAAGTCCGTCATCTCGACAAGTCCGCGCGTGATGATCGACGCCTTCGTGTTCTCGCCATAGCCGACGCCGTCGACGATGCCGATCGCCACCGCGATGAGGTTCTTCAGCACCCCACCGAACTCGGTGCCGATCACATCGGTGTTCACGAAGGATCGGAAGTACGGGTTCCGTGCGGCGAACGCGACCTCGGTGGCCGTGTCGAGGCTCACCGACGACACGACGGCTGCGGTCGGCTGCTCCTTGGCGAGCTCCAGCGCCAGGTTGGGGCCGGAGACCACGGCGATGCGCTCAGGCTCCACGCCGAGCTCCTGCTCGATGACCTCGCTCATCCGGAACCGGGTGCCCTTCTCCACACCCTTCATGAGCGACACGATGGGCACGTCCGCGGGGATCAGCTCCCGCACGATCCGCAGGTTCTCGCGCAGAGACTGGCTCGGCACCGAGAGGAACACCATGTCGGAGCCTTCGAGCACCTCGGGCAGCAGGGAGGACGCGGACAGGCTGCGCGGCAGGTTGATGCCGGGCAGGTAGTCGGAGTTGCGGCGCGACTGGTTGATCTCGCGCGCCAGCTCCGGGCGGCGGGCCCACACGCTCACCTGCGATCCGCCGTCGGCGAGGATCTTCGCGAACGTCGTTCCCCAGGATCCGGCACCGAGCACTGCCACGCGCCGCAGAGGGGCGCCTTCGTCGAGACTCACTCCCCCATTGTCTCTCGTGCGCATTCCGATCCGTCCCTGGCTACGCTGGGAGCGTGTCGTCCGCCGCCGCTCCCGCGCCCGCCGCCGGCGTGCTCTCGGAGCTGTGGGCCGGCTTCCGCACCTTCTGGCGGGGGTTCGGATTCTGGCAGCACGCCCCGGGGATGATGGCTCTCGGGCTGCTTCCGGCCGCTCTCGCCGCGGTGATCCTGGTGGGCGGACTCGTCGTTCTCGCGATCTTCCTCGACCCGCTCGTCACCGTCATCACGCCGTTCGCGGACGCGTGGGATGCGACCTGGCGCAGCGCCCTGCGGATCACCGTCGGACTCGCGATCCTCATCACCGCGGGTGTGCTGTCGGCCCGCGTGTACAGCGCACTCGCCCTCACACTCGGCGGCCCCATCTACGAGCGCATCTGCCGCTTCGCCGACGAGGCGTACGGCCGCACGACCCCGGACGCGGACACCGCCTTCTGGCGTTCGCTCGGGGATATGGGCGGCATCGTCGTGCGCTCGATCGCCGGCAGCATCCTGGTCGGACTCATCAGCCTCATCCCCGCCATCGGCTCGCTGGTGGGCATCGCGCTGGGTGTGCTGCTGACGGCGTTCATCATCACGCGCGAGTTCACTCTGCTGCCGTTCCAGCTGCGCGGTCTCGACCCCTCGGCACGGAACGCGGTGCTGCGCGCGTCGCGCTGGCGCCGACTCGGCTTCGGGCTGGGTGTGCAGCTGTGCTACGCCGTGCCGCTCGGCGCGGTCATCACGATGCCCTGCGCTGTCGCAGCGGGCACCCGTCTGGCGCGTGAGCTGCTGGGAGAGCCCGTGGTGCTCGATGCGCCCGGTCAGGCGCTCTCGAACCGTCCCGTCTCGGACTGACCGTACTTCGCCGGATCCCAGCGCTCGACCGGGGCGGTCTCGCCGCGCAGCTCCTCGAGCAGTCGGGTGATCTCGGTCATGACGGCCTCCGTCGCCTCGGCGAGCAGGCTCGCCTCGAGGGGCTTGCCGCGGAAGCGGTCGAGATCCACCGGATCGCCCACGATCGCCCGCACCGTCTTGCGCGGAAACAGGCTGAGCCTCTTCGCGTAGCGCGGCATGATGTCCTGCACGCCCCAGTGCGCCATCGGGATGATCGGGATGTCATGCTCGAGCGCGGTGCGCACGGCACCCGTCTTGCCGCGCATGGGCCACAGGTCGGGCTGGCGGGTGAGGGTGCCTTCGGGGTAGATGATGACGGCGTGACCGTGGGTGACGAGATCGCCGGCCGCCGCGAGGGGCTGCTGCCCGTCCGCTCCCGAACGGCCCGAGCCGGCACGGGCGACGGGGATCTGACCGGTGGCTCGCAGAATCCAGCCGAGCGGCCCCTTCTTGAACAGGCTCGCCTTCGCCAGGAACCGGGGGATGCGCCCCATCACATACACGAGGTAGCCCGTCGTGAGCGGATCGAGGTTCGAGTAGTGGTTCGGCGTGATCACGTACGCCCCCGCACCCGGCAGCTTCTCCGGGTTGGTGATGCGGAAGTCGATCAGGCGTCGCAGGAGCGGTTCGGCGATCCCGCCGACGACGCGCCACAGCGGTGTGGCCTCGGCGTTGCGGGAGGCTTTCGCGAGACGACGCTGTTCGCGATTCAGAGGGTGTGCCATCAGTCCAGCGTAAAGTCTGCGCCGAGCTGCTCGAGCTTCTCGATGAAGCGCTCGTAGCCGCGCGCGATGATGCCCACGTTCGAGACGGTGGAGCGCCCCTCCGCCGTGAGGGCGGCGATGAGGTAGCTGAAACCGCCGCGCAGGTCGGGAACATTCACATCGGCGCCGTGCAGCGGCGTCGGCCCGTTGATGACCGCCACCTGCTCCAGAGGCCGACGCGGCACGCGCCACGTGGGCGACTCGAGGCCCTTGTCGTGCACCACGATATCGGCGCCCATGTCGTTGAGCGCCTTCGTGAAGCCGAGACGGTTCTCGTACACGGTCTCGCGCACCATCGAGGTGCCGCGGGCCTGGGTGAGCGCGACGATGAGCGGCTGCTGCCAATCGGTCATGAAGCCGGGGTGCACATCCGTCTCGACGACGACGGGCTTCAGCTCGCCGGCGCGGTAGAAGCGGATGCCGTCATCGTGCACGTCGAATCCGCCACCCGCCTTGCGGAAGATGTTGAGGAACGTCATGAGCTCCTGCTGCTGCGCGCCTGCGACGAACACGTCGCCGTCGGTCGCGAGCGCGGCAGAGGCCCAGCTGGCTGCCTCGTTGCGGTCGAAGATCGCCTTGTGCGTGTAGCCCTCGAGGCGGTCGACGCCTTCGATGAAGATGGTGCGGTTCGGCTCGACCGTGATGATCGCGCCCATCTTCTGCAGGATCGCGATGAGGTCCATGATCTCGGGCTCGATGGCGGCGTTCTTGAGCTCCGTGACGCCCTCCGCGCGCACACCCGTGAGCAGCACCTGCTCGGTGGCGCCGACACTCGGGTACGGAAGCTCGATGTGCGCGCCCTTGAGACCGTTGGGGGCGGTGATGCGGATGCCCTCGTAGCTCTTGTCGACGATCGCGCCGAACGCGCGCAGCGCATCCATGTGGAAGTCGATCGGACGGTCGCCGATGCGGCACCCGCCGAGGTCGGGGATGAGCGCCTCGCCGAGGCGGTGCAGCAGCGGCCCGCAGAACAGGATCGGGATGCGGCTGGAACCTGCGAGCGCGTCGATCTGGGCGAAGTGCGCCTTCTCGACGTTGCTCGTGTCGAGCGTGAGCTCGCCCTCGACATCGCTCGTCACCGTGACTCCGTAGGCGCCCATCAAGCGCGCGACGACATCCACATCGCTGATGGTGGGCACATTGAGCAGGCGGCTCGGGGTGTCGCCGAGGAGCGCCGCGACCATCGCCTTGGTCGCGAGGTTCTTCGCTCCGCGCACCTCGATCCGACCGACGAGCGGCTTGCCGCCGTCGATCGTGATCCGGTCGGTGGTGAGCCCGACGCGAGCACCCGCCTTCTGGGCGTCGAGAGCGAGATCGATCGCGTCTGAGTTCACGTGTGTTGCACCAATCGCGTTGAGGAAGCTGAGGTCAGCGGACAGGGAGAGTGCGGGGACGCCAGCTCTCGCGGGTGCCCTCGAACTCAGTGATCCGCGCTTCGTCGCGCAGCGTGAGGCCGATGTCGTCCAGGCCTTCGAGCAGTCGCCACCGAGTGTAATCGTCGATGTCGAACGGAACTGTGAAGTCGCCGACCGTCACCGTCTGTGCAACGAGATCCACCGTCGCGTTCATTCCCGGTTCGGCTTCGAGGCGCTCCCACAGCTGCTTGATGTGCTCCTCGGGCACGGTGCCCGCGAGCAGCCCCTGCTTGCCTGCGTTGCCACGGAAGATGTCGGCGAAACGGGGCGAGATGACGGCCTGGAAGCCGAAGTCGCGCAGAGCCCACACGGCGTGCTCGCGACTGGATCCGGTGCCGAAGTCGGGCCCGGCGATGAGGATCTTCGCACCCTGGTAGGCGGGCTGGTTGAGGATGAAGTCCGCATCCTGACGCCACGAGTAGAAGAGCGCGTCGTCGAAGCCCGTCTTGGTGACGCGCTTCAGGAACTGGGCGGGGATGATCTGGTCGGTGTCGACGTTGGAGCGACGGAACGGGACCGCGATCCCCTCGATGATCGAGATCTTCTCCATCAGGCGTCCTCTCCGTCGTTCTGCAGATCCCACGGGCTCGACAGCGTGCCGCGGATGGCGGTCGCCGCGGCGACGAGCGGCGACACGAGGTGTGTGCGCCCGCCCTTGCCCTGGCGGCCTTCGAAGTTGCGGTTCGAGGTGGAGGCGCAGCGCTCCCCCGGGGCGAGCTGGTCGGGGTTCATGCCGAGGCACATCGAGCATCCGGCGAAGCGCCATTCGGCGCCGAACGCCTCCACGATCTTGTCGATGCCTTCGGCCTCAGCCTGCAGACGCACGCGCGCCGACCCGGGGACGACCATGACGCGCACACCGTCGGCCTTCTTCTTGCCGTCGATGATCGAGGCGAAGGCGCGCAGATCCTCGATGCGCGAGTTGGTGCACGAGCCCATGAAGACGGCGTCGACCTTGATGTCCTTCATCGGCGTTCCCGCCTCGAGGTCCATGTACTCGAGGGCGCGCTCCGCGGCGGCCTTCTCATTGGGGTCGTCGATGGCAGCCGGGTTCGGGACGGTCTCGGAGAGCGAGACGCCCTGGCCGGGGTTGGTGCCCCAGGTGACGAACGGCTCGAGCTCGTTCGCGTCGAGGAACACCTCGGCATCGAACACGGCGCCGTCGTCGGTGGGCAGCGTCTTCCAGTACTCGACCGCGGCATCCCAGTCGGCGCCCTGGGGCGCGTGCGGGCGACCCTTGACGTACTCGAAGGTGGTCTCATCGGGCGCGACCATGCCGGCGCGAGCACCGGCCTCGATCGACATGTTGCAGATCGTCATGCGGCCCTCCATCGAGAGGGAGCGGATCGCGCTGCCGCGGAACTCGAGCACATAGCCCTGGCCGCCTCCGGTGCCGATCTTCGCGATGACGGCGAGGATGATGTCCTTCGCGGTGACGCCGGGGCGCAGCTCGCCGTCGACGTTGATCGCCATCGTCTTGAAGGGCTTCAGCGGCAGCGTCTGGGTCGCCATGACGTGCTCGACCTCGGAGGCGCCGATGCCGAACGCCATCGCGCCGAACGCGCCGTGGGTGGAGGTGTGGCTGTCGCCGCACACCACCGTGATGCCCGGCATGGTGAGGCCGAGCTGCGGGCCGACGACATGCACGATGCCCTGTTCGATGTCGCCGAGCGAGTGCAGGCGGATGCCGAACTCCTCGGCGTTGCGACGCAGCGTCTCGATCTGGGTGCGGCTCGTGAGGTCGGCGATCGGCTTGTCGATGCCGAGAGTCGGGGTGTTGTGGTCTTCGGTGGCGATCGTCAGGTCGGGGCGGCGCACGGGGCGGCCAGCCTGACGGAGTCCGTCGAACGCCTGCGGGCTCGTGACCTCGTGCACGAGGTGCAGGTCGATGTAGATGAGGTCGGGTTCGCCGTTCTCGCCCTTGGCGACGACGTGCGCGTCCCAGACCTTCTCGGCGAGCGTACGGGGGCGCGCGGCGTTGGACGGGTGGTTCTCGGTGCTCATGTGTTCAAGATCCTTCATCGGATTGGGTCGGCCCACGGCGGACTCCGCGACGAGGGAGACCGTGAACTAGGCCTCGTCGCGGCGAAGAAGGAGGAGGTGCCGGGCGAGCATCCCACGAGAATAGCAGGGGAAGGCTGGTGTCATCTGCGCGCCGCGTCAGTCCTCGAGCGCGGTGAAGACGAACTCGCCGAGTTCGACGGAGGCCCCCGATGGCACGCGCACCCGCCGCCCCTGCACGGCTTCAGTGACATCGCCGCCGGAGACGACCCACACGCCGTTCGTGGAGCCGAGGTCGTGCACCCACAGCCCCGAGTCGTCGACTTCGAGCGCCGCATGCGTCTTCGACACGGAGCTCGTGGGGTCGACGACGGCGAGCAGGTCGGCTTCGGGCCATGCCGCCTGCGCGGCTGGGTTGCGACCGATGAGCATCGTCTTGGCGACCGCCACCCGGCTGCCGTCGGGCAGCTGCAGCGTCCAGGTGCGGGGCGCAGGGCGCGGGGAGGTGATGGTCATCTCCTCCGGCGCGTCGACGATCGGAGGCTCGACGGGCGGAGGTGGCGGCGCCATCCCGGGAACTAACGGCACGAACACGATGTCGTCGACGGGCGCCTTGGTGCGCTCAGGACGCGGCGGGGCCTTGATCGTGCTCGGATCGAAGATCCCGGGCGGGAGCGTGATGAACCCCTCCTCCGTGTCTGCCACGGTCACCTCCAGGTTGCGCGATGCGTACGCGTTCGAGAGTAATCGTCGAGAGGGCGTGTGTCGCGCGCAGCGTCGCGTGTCAGTCGCGGCTCCGCCGCCTCTCTCACGCGTCTGCGTCCGCAGCGTGGTCCCAGATCGCGGCGCGCATGATCGCGTCGAAGAACGGCAGCAGGAACTCCTGCAGCTGCGCCATCGAGGTCGAGAACGAGACGAGCAGGATGCGCTTGCTGTCGGGGATAGCGACCCAGTAGTCGACGATGAGGCTCTCGACCGTGGCGATATCGTCGCCGGATCCGACGTCGAGCACACGCACCCGGTGCAGGCGCGTGGCGCGCGTCTCGGGGAGGTCGATGCGCACGCGGTCAGCGGGGTCGCCTGGGTCGGTGCGCTCCCCCGCCGCGAGGGTCTCGATCCCCTGTTCGAGGATGTCGAGCACGACATCCGGCTTCGTGCCGATCGCGGGCGACAGCGAGACGTCGGGCAGATGAACCGTGAAGGTGATGGGGATCGGCACGCCCTCGGCGATGCTGATCGCCATGAACATGCTGAGGCCCTTCGCCTCGATCGCGGCGTCGATGGCGCGCGTGAAGTCGCCGATCACCCGCTGGCGCAGCAGAACGCGGTCGTCCTGCGGGCCGATCCGATGACGCACGAGACGGTGTGCGGACGCCACGGCCGCGTCGCGATCCGTGAGATCGGTCGTCCACCAATCGCCTGGCAGCCTGAACCGCAGCTCCGGCAGGGTCGCCGCGTCAGCCATCCTCCCCCCACGGCCCATAGAACTCCTCGAGGGCGTCGCGGCCCGCGTGGATCGTGTCGTTGCTGAGGCTCCCCGGCACGTCGAGCGCGTCCTCCAACGGGCGCAGACGCAGCGAGCCACCTCCCCAGCTCGGAGAACTCGGCGCCGGGGCTGCCGCAGCGTCGAGGAAGATCCCTGTCAGTCGCGCCGGGGAACCCCGGTAGGCGGCTTCCAACGCCGCCTCCAGCGACGACACAACGGCCTCGTCCGAGGTGTCGGTCAGGTAGATGCGAAGGCGGACGCCTGGTCCAGTGAGATCCTGACCCACCGAGATGTAGGTGTCCACGATGTTGGCGTCGGCGGCGAGCACCGCGATGGACACCTCGCGCTTGACGTCGTCGGTGGACACCGTGCATCCAGCCAGCGCGAGCGGCACGAGCGAGAGCCCTGCGACTGCCGCCGCGATACGGGTGAGATCGGTCATCGGACAGGCAGCTCCTCGCCTCGGGAGTTCTCCTGGAACTCGAACGTATACGCGTACTCGGTGCGCGAGAAGAACATCTCCTGCTGATCGATGATCGCCTGAACCCGAGTCTCCACTTTTCCACCGGTGGTCGCGGCCGAGGCGGTATCCGCGTACTTCTCCCACGCGTGCGGGTAGCCGGTTCCGACCGCGTCCGCGGGAACCGTGACCCAGTTCGTCCCCTGGCGCGGGGGCGTGCCATCAAGGCGCGGCACGTGGTCGCCATCGTGCTGGAACGCGAGCACCGACACGCCTTCCGGAATCGGCATGTGGTCGATGGGCGCGCCGGCCACGGCGATGGCGCGCACGTTGAAGCCCGAGCCGGGATTCGAGGCGATGGCCCCCGCGAGGATGCCGCCCTGGCTCCATCCGACGAGCATGACCGAATCGTTCGGTCCGATGCCGGCGTCAGCCATCGCCTGCAGCACCGCGCGCTCGTAGGCCGCCTGGAACTCCGGCGTCATGATGAGCGCGAGGTTCGAGCCGAGGTCGTTGGTGGCGCCGTTGCCGTCGAGTCCGGGCGGCATCCAGTCCTGTGTGCTCGGGAGCGTCACGCGCCAGATCGGGTTGCCGTTCTCGTCGAGTGCTGGAGTGCCGTCGTCGTTCATCACCTGCACGACCTCGACGACCGACTTCTCGGTGCCGCCGTCCTTGTCGAGTCGGCCGTTGTTCTCGAAGAGGTACCCGTACGGGTCGTCCTGGCGACGGTCGACGATGCGGCCGCTCGCGGGGTGCACCTGGTGCACATCGGGCGTCGGGGCGAGCGTCTCGGTGAGCATCAGGTAGTGCACCGACGGCACGATGATCGGCACGAGCACGAGGATGACACCCACGAGCATCTCCGCGATCTGATCGAAGGTGAGCGAGCCGGTCAGGAGCATGAGGAGCACGACGACGTTGAACATCACGAGCACGAACGCGACCGCAATCAGCAGCACGACCACGACGACCACCAGCTCGATGAGCGCACTCAGCACGGTGTTGAGCACCGAGGCCACCCACTGCACGGCCGCCGCGAGGAACCCCGCGATGTCGCCGATCGTGGCCCCGACGCTCTCCCAGAACGAGTTGTTGAGCGATTCGAGAACGGGTCGGATCGCGGCTGCCGCGGCGTCGGCGGCCGCGTGCCACTCGTCTTCGATGGCGTTCACGGATTGCTCGGCGGAGACCACCGCCTGCTCGGCGAGCGTCACGTTCCGCACCGCCTCGTTGCGACGGCGGATGAGGCTGTCGAGCTGCGCCTCATCGGTGCCGTCATACGTGGCCACCCACACCTCGTCGTCGAGGCGGTCAGCTCTGGTGCGCGCGGTGTAGACGTCGCCGAACGCCGCATCGTGGTTCGAGACGGCCTGCTGGTGACGCTGCTGCAGATGCTCGAGCTTGACGGCGAACTCCTTCACCGCACCCGCGGTTCCGGTGTAGCGCGGCTCGACCCGCGCGAGCACATCAGCCGCGTCCCCCGCGCGGCGCCGGACGGCGTCGATCGAGTCGCCCTGGTAACGGTCGCCGTCGACGATGCGGTTCAGCTCGTCGGCGAGAGTGAGCAGGACTGCGCCGGTGCTCTCGAGGGATGCGGCCCCCGATGTGAGCGCGGCGGGGTTGCCGGGGATGCTGCTGCGCATGTTCAGATCCTCACCGGGTGGTGTCGAGGGAGACGAAGTGGTCGAGGCGGTTCACGAGCTCGTCGTCGAGTTCGCGGAAGGTGTCACTGATCGCGGTGAGCGCGTTCGAGACGAACGTCAGCTCTTCCACCAGCTCACCCTTTCGGATCGACCATTTGTCGCGGAAGTCGGAGAGCGCCCCGCTGACCGTGCTGTGCCCGGCGGCATCGGGCAAGGATCGCGTCTCGTCGCCCGCACCATCGAGCTTGCTCAGCACTGTCGCAACCTTCTCGCCGGCGTCGCGGATGGCGTCGAGGTCGATGCGGATGTCAGCCATGGTGCTCCTGGGGTCAGTTGATGCCCCGAGACTAGCCTCAAGCTGAGCCC
>JAEYUT010000290.1 GCA_023432305.1 Actinomycetes bacterium | reverse complement strand
ACTTTCTGCCGCTGTCACGGGCGGGAAGCGGCAGAAAGTGACACCTCGGGGGCGGCGTGGCGGGGAGATGCGGCGGTTCCCAGCGTTCGCGCGTCGAGACGTGGCACATTGGAGATGTTTCCGACAGGGTGTCGGGAAAAATCTGGCAAGGATCCCCATGTTTCTCGCGTCTCGCGAACTCCGGTTCGCTCGAGGCCGGTTCACGCTCATGGGCACCGTGATCGCGCTGATCGCCGTGCTCGTCGTGCTGCTCTCCGGTCTCTCCTCCGGCCTCGTCAATCACGGCGTCTCCGGTCTCAAGAATCTCACCGTCACCTCCTTCGCGTTCGACGAGGGCACGCTCAAGGACAACGCCTTCAGCCGCTCCGTCGTCGACGCCGACCAGCTCGAAGCATGGCAGCAGGCCGACGGCGTCGAGAAGGCCGAGCCGATGGGCGTGAGCTTCGTGAACTCGGTGACGGATGACGGCGCGCAGGTCGACCTGGTCCTGTTCGGCATCGAGCCGGGCGGCTTCCTCGAGCCCGAGCGCTCCTCCGGCGAGGCGCTCGGGGCGATCGACGGCGTCGTCGTCTCCGAGCCGCTGCAGAAGGACGGCGTCGACCTCGGCACCGTGCTCACCCTCGACCGCATCGACGTGGAGCTCGAGGTCGTCGGGTTCACGCAGGGTCAGGCGACCTTCGGCCACGTCGGCGTCGCGTTCCTGCCGATCGACACGTGGCGCCTCATCGCCTCGAACACCGCGACCGCCGGCGCCCCCACTCAGGAGGCCATCGACGCGCTGCCCGAGCAGCTCTCGAGCGTCGTCGCGGTCCTCGCGGAGGACGGCGCGAAGCTCGACTTCGACGCCATCGACGCCCAGGCCGGCACCATGACCATGACGCACGTGAAGTCGTTCGCCGCCTCGCCCGGGTACGAGGCCGAGACGCTCACGCTCGACATGATCCAGTACTTCCTCTACGTCATCGTGGCGCTCGTCGTGGGCGCGTTCTTCACCGTCTGGACGATCCAGCGCACTCACGAGATCGCGGTGCTCCGCGCTGTCGGCGCCTCGGGCCGCTACCTGCTGGGCGACGGCCTCATGCAGGCGGCGATCCTGCTCGTCGGCTTCACCGCGATCGGTCTCGCCGCGGGTGTCGGCCTCGGTGCCGCCATGCCGGATGCGATGCCGTTCGATCTCGAGTTCGGTCCGATTCTCGCGTCGTCGGGCATCACGATCCTGCTCGGACTCATCGGTGCGGCGATCGCCATCGTGCGCATCGTCCGCATCAACCCGCTCGATGCCCTGGGAGGCCAGCGATGAGCACCAGCACCCCGACCGCACCTGCCCTCGAGATCGTCGACGCGGTCCTCGAGCTCGGAGATGGCGACGCCCGCGTGCGCGCCCTCGATGACGTCTCGCTCACCGTCAACCCGGGTGAGTTCGTGGCGATCGTCGGGCCGTCGGGTTCCGGCAAGTCGTCGCTTCTCGCGATCGCCGGCGCGCTGTCGTCGCCCGACACCGGCACCGTGCGTGTGCACGGCACCGACCTGAGGAGCCTCAGCCGCTCGAAGTCGGCGAAGTTCCGCCTCGAGAACATCGGCTTCGTGTTCCAGTCGGGCAACCTCATCCCGGCGCTCACCTCTGCGGATCAGCTGCGTCTCGTGGCGCGCATCGCCGGCAATCGCAACCCGGATGTCGCGGGGCTCCTCGAGGCGGTCGGCATGAGCCACCGAGCGGGACACCGTCCCGGCCAGCTGTCGGGTGGTGAGCGTCAGCGTGTGGGCATCGCCCGTGCGCTCGTCAACAACCCGAGCCTGCTGCTCGTCGACGAGCCGACGGCCGCGCTCGACCGCAAGCGCAGCCACGAGGTGGTCGAGCTTCTCGCCCAGCGCGCCCACGAATCGGGGGTCGCGGTGGTCATGGTGACGCACGATCGCGATGTTCTCGAGCACTGCGACCGCATCCTCGAGATGGTCGACGGACACCTTGCGGAAGTGGTTTCCGTCAGCTGATGTCGGTGGTCCGTGGTTGACTTCCACAAAGTTCGCGCGACACGCCGAACCACTACATGTAGGGGAATGACACGCGTGGAATTCCCGTTATATAGTGAAGATCCACTCGGGGCAGCCGCCCTGAACCCATGAATCTTCGAGGGAGGTTGCCATGAACGACGTCGACACCGTCGGTGGCTACGCAGTTCCGGTCGACCCTATGGACGACCTCATGTGCGAGTCCTGCCAGTAAGGCAGCGCCACCAATAAGCCACGGAGCCCCGGCAGACATCGCGTCGCCGGGGCTCTGCTGCGTCTGGCGACGGAGGAGATCCCCGCCACCATCCGAAGCGACCCGCACCGCGCGCCGATAGGCTCGGACACGTGAGCGTCAACCCCGAACTCCAGGGTCGCAGCTACCCCGCGACCGCCCCGTACCTCGTCGGCCGTGAGAAGGTGCGCGAATTCGCGCGCGCCGTGTTCGCCGACAGCCCCCTCAGCCACGACCCCGAGGCAGCCCGCGCCGCCGGCTACGCGGATGTCGTCGCACCGCCGACGTTCCCCGTCGTCGTTCAGGAGCACGCGCTCGCACAGCTGCTCTCCGATCCGGAGGCGAGCATCGACTTCTCGCGCGTCGTGCATGGCGACCAGCGCTTCCAGTACAGCCGCCCCATCGTCGCCGGCGACGAGCTGACCGCGGTGCTCACCGTCACGTCCGTCAAGAGCCTCGGCGGCCACTCCATGGTCACCGCTGACACCCTCATCTCAGGCGCAGACGGCACGCACGTCGTCACCGCGACATCCACTCTCGTCGTGCGAGGAGACGAATGAGCACCCCCACCCTCTCGAGCCTCACCGTCGGCGACGTCGTCGCGGAGCGCACCGTGCACGTCACCCGCGACAGCCTCGTGCGCTACGCGGGAGCATCCGGCGACTTCAACCCGATCCACTACCGCGACGACGTCGCCGCCTCGGTCGGACTGCCGGGCGTGCTCGCACACGGCATGCTCACGATGGGCTTCGCCGTGCAGCCGGTCGTCGACTGGGTCGGCGACCCCGGACGCGTCGGGGACTACCAGGTGCGGTTCACGCGCCCGGTGGTCGTGGACCCTGAGAACGGCGCGGAGGTCGCGATCGTAGCCAAGGTCGGTCGCATCGACGAGGCCGCAGCCCGCATCGACCTGACCGTCACGTTCGGCGGCGAGACCGTGCTCGGCAAGGCCCAGGCGGTCGTCCGGCTGGAGGCGTGACGCCCGTGACCGACCTCGCCGGTTACACGACGCTGCGCGTGGGCGGGCCCGCGCGCGAGCTGCTCGAACCTGCGACACGCGACGAGCTCGTCCAGACGGCGCTCGACGTGTGGGCGACGGGCGACGACTGGTTCCTGCTCGGCGGCGGCTCCAACGTGGTCATCTCCGATGAGGGGATCGACGGCACCGTCATCCGCGTCGTCACGCGCGGGATCGACATCCAGGTCGACCAGGACGGGCAGCACGCGCGCGTGCGCGCCGAAGCGGGGGAGAACTGGGACGCGCTCGTGGCGGCGACCGTCGAAGCGGGGCTCAGCGGCATCGAGGCGCTCTCCGGCATCCCGGGGACCGTCGGCGCGGCCCCCGTGCAGAACATCGGGGCCTACGGCCAGGAGATCGGCGAGCGGCTCGTCGGCATCGACTTCCTCGACTATGAGACCGGCGACGTGCAGCGTCTCGACGCCCGCGACCTGGGCCTCGGGTACCGCACGAGCGTGCTCAAGCGCGGTCGCGCGGGCGTCGTGCTGGCGATCGAGCTGGACCTCGACGCGGGCGGATGGTCGGCCCCTGTCGCGTACGCGCAGCTCGCCTCCGCGCTCGGCGTGGAGCTCGGAGCACGGGTTCCCGTCGCCGAGCTGCGCGCCGCCGTGCTCGCGCTGCGCGCCTCCAAGGGCATGGTGCTCGATCCGAACGACCCCGACTCGGTGAGCGCCGGATCGTTCTTCACCAACCCGATCGTGTCGGAGAGCTTCGCCCGCACCCTGCCTGCGGATGCCCCGCGCTACCCGGTGGAGTCGGACGACGCGGATCGAGTGCTCGCCCCCGGCGACGATGTGCCCCCGCTGCCGTCGCGTGAGTACCAGGTGAAGCTCTCGGCTGCCTGGCTCATCGAGCGCGCCGGCATCCCTCGCGGGTACCAGCTGCCCGGATCGCGTGCGGGCATCTCCACCAAGCACACCCTCGCGATCACCAACCGCGGCGGCGCGACCGCTGCCGAGATCGCACAGCTGGCGAACTATGTGCAGACGCGGGTGCTGTCGCAGTTCGGCGTCGTGCTGCAGCCCGAGCCCGTGTTCGTGGGGGATGTGCAGTGAGCCGCATCGTCGTCCTCGGCAGCGCCAACATGGACCTCGTCGTGCGACAGCCGCGGTTGCCGGAACCCGGCGAGACGATGTTCGGCAGCACGTTCTCGACCATCGCGGGAGGCAAAGGCCTCAACCAGGCTGTCGCCGCAGCCCGCGTGGGCGGCGACGTCGCGTTCCTCGGCGCCGTCGGACGGGACGCGTTCGGCCACGAGCTGCGCCGGGCGCTCGCGGAGGCGGGAGTCGATGTGGCGGGGCTTGCGCAGGTCGACGTCGCGACCGGCACCGCCCACATCTCGGTGCTCGACGGCGGCGAGAACGCGATCGTCGTGGTGCCGGATGCGAACGGGGTCGAGCTGCCGCTCGATGACGCCGCGAAGCAGCTCATCGCATCCGCCGCGTTCCTGGTGGTGCAGTTCGAACGCCCGATGCCCCTCATCGCCGAGGCGATCGCCTACGCGCGCACCCAGGGTGTGACGACCGTGGTGACCCCCGCGCCCGTCATGCCCCTGCCGGACGGCTTCCTCGAGAACGTCGACATCCTCGTGCCGAACGCGGGCGAGGCGCGCGAACTCGCGGGTCTCGCGGATGAGACGGACGCCGCGCGCGCCCTCAGCCGCACCGTGGGCACCGTCATCGTGACGCGCGGCTCTCAGGGTGCGCTTGTGGCGCGTGCGGGGGAGATCGCGGCGGAGGTGCCGGTGCACCGTGTGGAACCCGTCGACACCACCGGCGCGGGCGACACCTTCACGGGTGTGCTCGTGGCGCGGCTCGCCGCAGGCGACGCGGAGCTCGACGCGCTGCGCGCTGCATCCGTCGCCGCCGCGATCGCGACGACGCGCCCCGGCGCGTCCACCTCGATGCCCACCTGGGCCGAGGTCGCCCCGCACCTCTGACGCCGAGCTGAGGGCTCAGAGCAGACCCAGCTCCATCGCGCGCGTCACCGCGCGCGTGCGATCGCTGACCTCGAGCTTCGCAAACGCCTTCAGCAGGTGAGTCTTCACGGTCGCCTCGCCCAGGTGGATCCGCGCGCCGATCTCGCGATTCGACAGCCCCTCCGCCACCAGCTGCAGCACCTCGCGTTCGCGCGGGGTGAGCTCCGGCCCCGCAGGCGCCGCAGGCATCCGCGTGCGCGCCACGAGCATCCGGCTCACGCTCGGGGCGAGCGCCACCTCGCCGGCTGCCACTGCGCGCACCCCGGCCAGCAGCTCCTCCTCAGGTGCCGCCTTCAGCAGGTAGCCGCTCGCACCCGCGGCGATCGCCGCCAGGATCGCGTCATCGGTCTCGTAGGTGGTGAGGATCAGCACCCGCACCTCCGGATGCGCGGCGAGGATCCGAGCAGTCGCCTCATCGCCGTTCATGCCCGGCATCCGCAGGTCCATGACCACGAGGTCGGGCTGCGTCGTCGCGACGGCGGCGAGCGCCTCCTCGCCGCTCGCGGCCGTTCCGACGATCTCCACGTCATCCGCCGACTCCAGCAGCGCCGCGATGCCCGCACGCACGACAGGGTGGTCGTCGACCACGAGGATGCGGATCACGACTCGTCTCCGATCGGCAGGGTGGCGGTCACGGTGGTGCGGCCGGGCGCGCTCTCGATGTGGAGTGCGCCGCCCACGACGGCGAGTCGGTCGCGCAGGCCCGCGAGCCCGAAGCCCGCAGGGGCGCCGGGAGCGATCCCACGACCATCATCCGTCACGAGCAGGCGCACGGCGTCGGCTTCCGCCGCCAGCCGGATGCGCGCGGCGCCCGCCTCGGAGTGCTTGCGGATGTTGGCGAGCGCCTCCTGCGCACAGCGCAGCAGCACGACCTCGCTGTCGCGGTCGAGCGCCGGGGCGGGGGTCGCTTCCACGGCGATGCGGATGCGGGTCTCCCGTTCGAAGCGCTCGCCCAGGCGCACCAGCGCCTCCGCGAGCCCGCCACTGGAGAGCTCCACGGGCGCATTCGCGGCCACGAGCGCGCGGGTCTCCGCGAGCGCATCCCGCGCACCCGTCTCGATGAGCTCGAGCGTCTCGCCATCGAGCGACCCGGAGGCGAAACCGCGTCGGGCTCGCTGCGCCAGCAGCACGAGCCCCGTGAGCGACTGCGCCACCGTGTCGTGCATCTCGCGCGACATGCGGGCCCGCTCCGCGAGAACCCCGGCGTCATGATGGGCGTGCGCGAGCTGCTCCTGGGCGGAGGTGAGCTCATCCAGCAGTCGCGCCTTCTCTTCGCCGAGCTCGGCGATGCGCGAGATCCACAGCCCCATCACGCAGCTGAAGCCGAACGACAGCAGCATCATGCCCAGGATCGTCGGGAGCGACACGAGCTCCTGCCCGAACGCGAACCAGAAACCCACCCCGACTGCGGCGGCGAGTACGCCGCTCAGCGCGATCGCCGACCGCTTCGAGCCCGCGACCGTCCAGATGAGCGGGTACGCGAAGAACTGAAGCGTCGCGAGCTCCGGCTGCACCCCGGTGAGCAGCGCCGTGAGCACGATCGTGGCCCCCGCGAGCACGAGCGCATTCCGGCCGCCCTCGATCACCCGGCGACGCAGCGCGAGGAACAGCGCCGCGTACAGGGCGACAGCGGCGAACCCCACCCAGATGCTCGGCGCAGGCGTGCCGAGGGCGACCAGCAGAACGACCGACGCCGCGCTGGCGACGGCGATGACCAGCAGCCACCAGCGCGACGCGATCATCTAGCTGTCCTTCCGAATCCAGCGGAACGTCAGCCGCGTCACGATGAGGCCCGCGACGAGCCAGATGCCGCACACGAGCGCCACGCCCGTGAGGTCCCACACCTCGCCCGCTTCGAGGGTCTTGAAGCTGTCGGGCAGGAAGACGGAGCGCATCCCGTGCGCCAGCCACGCGAGCGGGAACACATTCGCCACGTTCTGCAGCCACTCGGGGAGCATCGAGAACTGGATGTAGACGCCCGAGATGAACTGCAGGATGAGCACCACGGGGATGATCACGGCACTCGCCGACTTTCCCGTGCGGGGAAGGCCGGACAGCCCGATGCCGAGAATCGAGCATGTCGTCACGCCGAGCAGGAACACCCACGCGAACGTGAGCCAGGCATCCGCGTCCGTCGGCAGTGTCACATCGAACACGAGCCCCGCGACCGCGATGAGCACCGCCGCCTGCAGGATCGCCGTGACGAGCACCTGCCCGATCTTGCCGATGAAGTAGCTCACGGGCGACAGCGGGGTGCCGGCGAGCCGCTTGAGGGTGCCGTCGCTGCGTTCCATGGCGATGTCGACGGCCATGTTCTGCAGGCCCGACAGCAGCACACCGGCGGCGAGCATCGCGGGCAGGTAGTACGCGGCCGCGGTGAGCGGCTCGCCGTCGGGGGTGCGGCCGAACTCACCCTCACTGAACGCGACCGAGAAGATCGTGAGCATCACCACGGGGAACAGGAACGTGAAGAACACGGTGTCGCCCTGCCGGAAGTAGGCCCGGATCTCGTAGCCGGCGCGCGCGATGCCGAGACGGATGGTGCGCATGGTGCCGAAGCTCGGCGCGGCGGTGCGCGAAGGCGCGGTGGTGCTCATTCGGGGCTCCCTTCGAGAGCGGGGGTCGCGGGGGCGTGCGCGGTGGCGCCGACGAGCCCCAGGTAGATGTCCTCGAGGCTCGGGCGGATCACCTCGAGCCGCTCGGGTTCCCCGGTCGCTGCGAGGCGGGCGACGAACGCGCCGGGTTCGGTCGTGCGCACCTCACGCGCCACGCCGTCCTCGATCCATCGCACGATCGGGATGCGCGCCTCCGCCCCGCCGATCTCGTCGATCTCGCCGATCGCCACCAGCTCGCCCCCGGCGATGATGCCGGCGCGGTCGGAGAGGTGGGCGGCCTCGTCGAGGTAGTGGGTGGTGAGCAGGATGCTGGTGCCCTCATCCGAGAGCGAGCGGATGAGCTCCCAGAAGCGGTGCCGCGCTTCGGGGTCGAAGCCGGTCGTCGGCTCGTCGAGGAACAGCAGCTCGGGGCGGCCGATGATGCCGAGCGCCACATCCACGCGACGCTTCTGGCCTCCCGAGAGCTTCGAGATGCGGGTGGTCGCCTTCGACTCGAGGCCGACGGCGGCGATCACGTGCTCCACGTCGCGAGGGTTCGGGTACATGCCCGCCGCCTGCCGCAGCGCCTCCCGCACCGTCGCGGTGCCCGACTCTCCCGAACCCTGCAGCACGATGCCGAGCTTCGCCTTCCAGGGGAGGCCGCCGTGCTGCGGGTCGACCCCGAGCACGCTCACGGTGCCGCCGGTGCGATCGCGATAGCCCTCCAGGATCTCGATCGTGGTGGACTTGCCGGCGCCGTTGGGGCCGAGCAGGGCGAAGGTCTCGCCGCGGCGGATGTCGAAGTCGATTCCGCGGACAGCTTCGAAGCCGCCCTTGTATCGCTTGCGGAGGCCCCGCACTTCGACGACGTTCTCGTGGTTCATGTCTCCATCCTGCGGCGTCGCGGGCGTGCGCACGACGTCCACTCGACTGCTCCTGCCTCCACCATTCGGTGGATCCCTCCCTCCGCTCATCGAGTGGCCACATTCTGCGGGGATGAGGGGGCGTTGCCCGCAGAAATCGACCGCTCGATGCGCGCGACCGCCGCGCGTGAGGCGGGGGTGCGAAGGCGGGAGTCCACGTCATCGGCAGTGAGGCGGTGGAGTGCCCACCCGGCGGCGGCGAGCTCCTGCTGCTTGCGGATGTCGCGCCGGAACTTCTCCGGCGCCATGTGCAGCAGGCTCTCGAACTCGATGGCGACCTTCTGCCGCACGAATGCGAGATCGACCATCGCCACGAGACGGCCGCGCTCCACGATGCGGTGGTTGAGCGCGGGCTCCGGCAGGCCGCCGCGGATGAGCATGAGGCGCAGCAGGGTCTCCTGCCGGGACAGCGCTCCGTGGCGCACGAGTGCGAGAGCGTCGCGCGCTCGCCGGATCCCTCGCGCGCCAGGCATCCGCTCGATCGCCTCTGCGAGGTCGGCGATGGTGGCGAGCGGCTGGGCGCCATCGAACGGGCGGGTGCCCGTCACGAGGAAGTCGCCGGCGGCGACAAGACTGTCGAGATCCAGCAGGGGTGCGCTGAGCGCCCAGCTCGTCGCCGGGTCGGTGACCGGGGTGCCCGCGACCAGGGCGGTGCGGCATCGCGCGTCATCCAGACGATGCCCCACGGCATGCCGCATCCGTGGCCGGATCGTGCCGAATGTCGAGAGGTGGATCGCTTGCTCGCGTTCGACGTATCGGGGCAGCGGTGCCCTCCACACCAGCAGCGCGCTCGTGTGGCTGACGATCAGGTCGCCTCGTGCGCGAAGCGCGTGTGCGGCCAGAAGCCGCCTGTGGTCGAGCGCCCCGCTGGCGGTGCGGATGCCGGGGAACGGCACGATCAGGTCTGCTTCGGAGAGGCGCCCGATCCGCATTCCGCGAGCGAGGGCCTCGGCGACGACGAAGGGCTGCCCAGCCCATTCGGCGGGCAGCTGCTGGCGACGACGCGGCATCCCCCAATCCTGAGCCTCCCCGGGCTGCCCTTCCCCACCCGA
>JAEYUT010000115.1 GCA_023432305.1 Actinomycetes bacterium | reverse complement strand
GGCGTGACCGAGACGAAGGCCACGAAGCCCCTCACGGGCTGGCGCATTCTCGTGCCGCGCGGCGGCAAATGGGGCGACGGCGTCGCCGCGACGGTGCGCGAGCACGGCGGCATCCCGGTGATCGCGCCCCTCATCAACTTCGCGAGCACCGAGGATCCGGTGGCGCTCGCCAACACGCTGCACGAGCTCGCGGACGGGCAGTTCGCGTGGCTCGTGGTGACGAGCGCGACGACGGTGGATGTGCTCGTGAGCCAGCGGGTCGCTGTGCCGGAGACGACCCGGATCGCCGCCGTCGGCGAGACCACCGCCGCGGCGCTGCAGCTATCGGGCTACCGGGTGGATTTCGTGCCGGGTGCCGACAACTCGGCGCGCGGGCTCGTGAAGGAGTGGCCCGTCGCGGGTGAGACGGGCGGCCGGGTTCTCGTGCCGCAGTCGGATCTCGCCGAGCCGACGCTGATCGCGGGGCTGCACAAGCTGGGGTTCCAGGTGGAGTCGGTGAACGCCTACCGCACGGTGGGTGTGCCCGTCACCGACAAGGTGAAGGCGGACGCCGCATCCGGGCGCATCCGGGCGATCCTGGTGACCTCGGGTTCGGTGGCGCGGCAGGTGGCTGATCAGCTCGCCCCACTGCCGGCGCAGACCGTTGTCGCGTGCATCGGGCCCCGCACGGCGTTCGACACGCGCGCTGCCGGTCTGCCCGTGCATGTGATCGCGGAGGAGCGCAGCGTGGAGGCGCTGCTGGAGGCCCTCGCGGAGTACGCGGAGACCGAGTGATGGCGCCGCTGATCCGTCCCCGACGCCTGCGCCAGAGCGCGGCATGGCGGCGGCTGGCGGCCGAGACCCGGGTGGCGCCCGCGCAGCTCGTGCTGCCGATGTTCATCGCCGAGGGGGCAGCCCAGCCGCGGCCGATCGCGTCGATGCCGGGTGTCGTGCAGCATTCTCTCGATTCGCTCCGGGCGGAGCTGCATCGGGCAGCCGGGGCGGGCATCGGGGGAGTGATGCTCTTCGGCGTTCCCGAAGCGAAGGATGCGCTCGGCTCCGGGGCGACCGACCCGGACGGCATCCTCAACGTCGCGACGCGGGTCGCGGCCGAGGAGGTGGGCGACGCGCTCGTCGTGCAGACGGATCTGTGCCTCGACGAGTTCACCGATCACGGCCACTGCGGGGTGCTCGACGCACATGGGCGCGTCGACAACGACGCGACGCTCGAACGCTACCGCGACATGGCGCTCGCACAGGCCGAGGCGGGTTCGCAGCTGCTCGGGCTCTCGGGGATGATGGACGGCCAGACGGCGGCGGTGCGTGATGCCCTCGACGGTGCCGGCCGCACCGATGTGCCGATCCTCGCCTATGCCGCCAAGTACGCGTCCGCCTTCTACGGCCCGTTCCGCGACGCCGTGCAGTCCTCGCTCACGGGCGACCGCCGCGCCTACCAGCTCGACCCCGCGAACCGCCGCGAGGGCGTGCGCGAAGCCGATCTCGACATCGCCGAGGGCGCTGACATCGTGATGGTGAAGCCTGCGATGAGCTTCCTCGACGTGCTCGCGGATGTCGCGGCCGTCTCGCCGGTTCCGGTGTGGGCGTATCAGGTGAGCGGCGAGTACGCGATGATCGAGGCCGCCGGCCGCAACGGCTGGATCGACCGGGATCGCGCTGTCGATGAAGCGCTCGTGTCGATCGTGAGGGCGGGCGCGGATGCGGTGCTCACGTATGCCGCGCTCGATGCGGCCGAGAGGTGGTCCCGGTGACCGACGGCAGCGATCTGGCCTACGACCGCGCCCGGGCAGTGCTCCCCGGCGGTGTGAACTCGCCGGTACGGGCGTTCGGCGCTGTGGGCGGCACGCCGCGCTTCCTCGTCTCGTCGCAGGGTGCGTACGTGACGGATGTCGACGGCCGCGACTACGTCGACCTGGTGGCGTCGTGGGGTCCGGCGCTGCTGGGTCATGCGCACCCGGAGGTCGTGGCGGCGGTGCAGGAAGCTGCGGCACGCGGTCTCTCGTTCGGCGCGTCGACGCCCGCCGAGACGGAGCTCGCGGAGCTTGTGCGCGAGCGCCTCGGTGCGGGAAGCGGCGTCGAGAAGCTGCGCCTGGTGTCCACGGGCACGGAGGCGACGATGACCGCCATCCGCCTCGCCCGCGGCGCGACGGGGCGCGACCTGATCATCAAGTTCGCGGGGCACTATCACGGACACTCCGACGGGCTGCTCGCGGAAGCGGGCTCGGGCGTCGCGACGCAGGCCCTGCCGGGCTCGGCGGGGGTGCCCGCGTCGATCGCCGCGCAGACGCTCGTGCTGCCGTACAACGACCTCGATGCGGTGCGCACGGCGTTCCTCGCGCACCAGGGTGAGATCGCCGCCGTCATCACCGAAGCCGCGGGGGCGAACGCGGGCGTGCTCGCGCCGGAGCCGGGCTTCAACCGGGCGCTGCGCGAGCTCACCGAGGAGGAGGGCGCTCTGCTCATCCTCGACGAGGTGCTCACGGGGTTCCGCGTCTCGGCGTCCGGATGGTGGGGGCTCGAGGGTTCGGCCGAGGGGTGGGCGCCCGACCTGTTCACGTTCGGCAAGGTCATCGGCGGCGGGATGCCGCTTGCCGCGCTCGGCGGGCGCGCAGAGATCATGGATCGGCTCGCTCCCGTCGGCCCGGTGTACCAGGCGGGCACGCTGAGCGGCAACCCGATCGCGGTGACGGCGGGCCTGACGACGCTGCGGCTGGCGGATGCGGAGGTGTATCGACGCGTCGATGACGCCGCCGAGGCGGTGGCGACGGCGGTCGCCGAGGCGCTCGCCGCAGAGGGCGTGCCCCATGTGATCTCGCGCGCGGGAAGCCTGTTCTCGATCGCGTTCCGTGAGGATCCGGTGCGCGATTACGCCGATGCGAGGGCCCAGGAGGCGTGGCGGTATCCGCCGTTCTTCCATGCGCTGCTGGATCAGGGGGTCTCGGTGCCGCCGAGCGTGTTCGAGGCGTGGTTCCTCACGGCCGCACACGATGAAGCCGCACTCGACCGCATTCGTGCGGCCCTCCCCGCGGCGGCGCGAGCCGCCGCGCAGGCGCGATCGGTCTAGCCGACGCGCTCCGAGAGCGCGATGCCGAGCAGCACGACCGCGATGAGCGGCGCGGCGCCCTGCACGAGTGCGGCGCGCGCCATCCGCGCGTTCGCGGTGACCAGGACGAGCGCGGCGAGGGCCATGCACAGGCAGGTGAAGATCGTGAGCACGAGGCCCGCAGTGCGCGGCTCGGACCACGCGAGCACGAGGCCCGCGAACGTGCCGAGGGCGAGGAAGAGGTTGTAGAACCCCTGGTTGTACGCCATCGACCGCAGCGTCTCGGCGTCCGCTGCCGACGCCACGCCGAAGGTGCGCCTCACGCTCGGCCTGCCCCACAGCAGGCTCTCGAGCGCCCAGATGTACACGTGGATCAGGGCGGCGAGGACCGCGAAGATGGTGCCGACGACGAGGAGCGTCATGGGCTCAGTGTGTCACGCTCCCGCGGGAGGCGCTACGGCTACGACGATGCGTCCGCGGGTGTCGCCGGTGAGGATGCGGGCGGCCCACCGCTGCACGTCGTCGAGAGGGATCGTCTCGGTGAGCGAGTCGAGAAGCCCGAGGTCGAGGTCGCGTTCCAGGCGCTTCCACACCCGCTCCCGCGTGACGACCGGGGCCTCCACGGAGTTGATGCCGAGAAGCGAGACACCGCGCAGGATGAACGGCATGACGGTGGTGTGCAGCTCGGGGCTCTCCACGAGCCCGCAGGTGGCGACGGCACCGCCGTAGCGGGTCTGGGCGAGCAGGCTCGCGAGCGTCGTGCCGCCGACGACATCGACGGCGCCCGCCCACCGGCTCGCCTGCAGCGGCTTGCCTGACTGCTGCAGCTCGGCCCGGTCGAGGAGGTCGGCGGCGCCGAGGCGCTGCAGGTAGCCGCGGTCGCCGGGATGGCCGGTGGCGGCGACCACGTGCCGGCCGGATGCGGCGAGCAGCATCACGGCCACCGATCCCACGCCGCCCGTCGCGCCGGTCACGACGATGTCGCCGTCGGGGATGCCCGCCGCTTCGAGGGCGAGCACCGCCTGGGCGGCGGTGAATCCTGCGGTGCCGATCGCGGCGGCCCGAGCCATGCCGAGCCGCGTGGGCACGCGGACGAGGTGCTCCCCGAGCACGCGGGCGCGCTCGCTGTAACCGCCGTTGCGGGTCTCGCCGAGCCCCGCGCCCGTGAGCACGACCTCGTCGCCGGCGCTCCAGCGCGGGTCGGAGGACTCTCGCACCGTTCCCACGACGTCGATGCCGGGGATGAGCGGCGAGATGCGCGCGACGCCGCGGTCGCCGCGCAGCGCCAGTCCGTCCTTGTAGTTGAGGCTCGAGAACGCGACGTCGATGAGCACCTCGCCGTCGCCGAGCTGGTCGTCCGCGAGATCGACGAAGTCGACCGTCACGCCGTCATCCGACCGGACCATCTGCAGTGCGCGCGTCATGCCCCCACGATAGCCGCGCGTCGTCGCGGCCGACCGGTCGAGCCCGAGCGCCTCAGCGGGCTCACGAGCCAGACCACCAGGAACACCGCACC
>JAEYUT010000191.1 GCA_023432305.1 Actinomycetes bacterium | reverse complement strand
GCTGCCGCTACGGTGAGCCTGACAGGGTGACGCCGGCGGGTCCGGCACGGAAGGAGGACGGGTGCTGACCGCCCACCTCGCGCTCGATCCGGACCGACGGATCGGCGACATCGACCCGCGCCTGTTCGGCGGTTTCGTCGAGCATCTCGGACGCCACATCTACACCGGCATCTACGAGCCCGGGCATCCGACCGCCGACGAGCGGGGGTTCCGCCGCGATGTGATCGAACTCGTGAAGGAACTGGGCGTCAGCACCATCAGGTACCCCGGAGGCAACTTCGTGTCGGGATTCCGGTGGGAGGACAGCGTAGGACCCGTCGCGGATCGACCGCGCAGGCTCGATCTGGCGTGGCACTCGACGGAGACGAATGAGGTGGGGCTGCACGAGTTCTCCAAGTGGCTGGAACTGGTCGGCTCCGAGCTGATGCTCGCAGTCAACCTCGGCACCAGAGGCACCCTGGAGGCGCTCGACCTGCTGGAGTACTGCAACCTTCCCGGGGGGACAGCACGCAGCGAGCAGCGCCGCGCCAACGGCCGCGAGGAGCCTTTCGATGTGCGCATGTGGTGCCTCGGCAACGAGATGGACGGCCCCTGGCAGCTCGGGCATCGATCCGCTGACGACTACGGCAAGATCGCCTCGCAGACTGCCAAGGCGATGCGGCAGTTCGATCCGGATCTGGAAATGGTCGTGTGCGGGTCGTCATCCCGCAGCATGCCCACCTTCGGCGAATGGGAGCGGGTGGTTCTGGGGCACACCTACGAGGACGTGGATTACATCTCCTGCCACGCCTACTACGAGGAGATCGACGGCGACCGCGCGAGCTTCCTCGCGTCGGGGGTCGACATGGATCGATTCATCGAGGAGGTCGTGGCGACCGCCGATCACGTGAAGTCGGTGGTGCGTAGCGACAAGTCGATGCAGATCTCGTTCGACGAATGGAACGTCTGGTACATCGAGCGCTATCACGCGGTCGACAAGGTGACCGGAGTGGACAACTGGCCCATCGCACCGCGCATCCTCGAGGACTCTTATTCGGTGCTCGACGCCGTCGTCTTCGGGAGCCTGATGATCTCCCTGCTCAAGCACGCCGACCGCGTCACGAGCGCGTCTCTCGCCCAATTGGTGAACGCGATCGCGCCGATCATGACGGAACCGGGTGGACCGGCGTGGCGGCAGACGACCTTCTTCCCGTTCGCGGTGACGTCGCGTCTCGCCCGCGGCGAGGCGTGGCAGGTGACGGTCGAGTCGGAGACGGTGGAGACGGCGCGGTTCGGCGCGGTCCCTCTGATCGATGCGGTGGTGTCGAATGACGACGGTGCCGGGGAATCCGCGGTGTTCATCGTCAATCGGTCGCAGTCCGAGACGGTCACCGTCACGCTGGACGTGTCCGTGCTGGCGGGGACTCGCCTCCTCGGGACGAAGACGCTGACCGACGGAGACCTTGATGCGGCGAACACCCTGGAGCGCCCGGATCGAGTCGGGCTGTCCGACAATCACTCCGGTGTGGTCCGGGACGGCATCCTCACGATCGACCTGCCTCCCGTCTCTTGGACGGCCGTCGCGCTCGGCCGGGCCTGAGCTGAGCGGGGCGAGGAGGCTCGCGAGGCGGATGACAGCTGAGGAGTCATAGACTCGTGAGTCTGCGGAGAGGCATACGTCTCTCCGCATCTCCTTTCTCCCGCCCTCCTTCCACCCGGAGACCTCTGTGACCGTCGCGTCCGACATCCGCACCCACCCCGGTGACGACCTCACCCGCAGCCAGCGCCTCACCTATGTGCTGGTGCTCGGGGCCCTCACCGCGCTCGGACCGTTCACGATCGACATGTACCTGCCCGCCTTCCCGGTGCTCGAGCAGGAGTTCCAGGTGAACGCGGCGGCGATCCAGCTCACCCTCACCGGAACGATGGTCGGCTTCGCGGTGGGGCAGCTGCTCGTGGGTCCGCTGTCGGATCAGATCGGCCGGCGCCGCCCGCTCATCGCGGCGACCGCGCTGCACATCGTCGCGTGCTTCGCCGCGGCCTTCGCCCCCGACCTGTTCTGGCTGGGCGTCGCCCGCGTGCTCCAGGGTCTCGGCGCGGCAGCGGGTGCCGTCGTCGCGACCGCGATGGTGCGCGACCTGTTCGGCGGCTACCCGCTCGTGCGGATGCTCGCGCACCTGTCGCTCGTGAACGGCCTCGCGCCGATCCTCGCGCCCGTGATCGGATCCCAGCTGCTGCTGTTCGTCGACTGGCGGGGACTGTTCTGGTACCTCGCGGGCTTCGGGGTGCTCGTCGTGCTCGCGACAGCTGTGTTCATTCGCGAGACCCTTCCCGTGGAGCGGCGGCGCATCCGCGGGCATTCGAGCGTCGCCGAGCGCTACGGCGCGCTGTTCCGCGACCGCATCTACGTGGGCGCGGTCGTGATCGCGGGCATGAACTTCTCGGCGCTGTTCGCGTACCTGTCGAGCTCGTCGTTCCTGTTCCAGGACGTGCACGGGCTGAGTGCGCAGGAGTACGGACTGCTGTTCGGGCTGAACTCGATCGGCGTCGTCGCGGGGGTGCAGATCTCCAGTCGCCTGCAGAAGCGCATCGGCCCCGCCTGGATCATCGCGGGCGCGACGATCGTGCAGTCGATCTGCGCCGTCGCGATGATCGTGCTCGACCTCTCGGGCGCGGGCATCTTCGGCACGATCGTCCCCCTGTTCGTGTTCATCGCCGCGTGCGGATTCAACTTCCCCGCGATCTCGGCGCTCGCCCTCGTGCGTCACGGCGCCGAGGCAGGCACGGCGGCGTCGGTGCTGGGGGCGGCGAACTTCGGCGTCGCGGGGCTCGTGTCGCCGATCGTGGGGCTGTTCGTGATCCGCGACTCCATCCCGATGGCGTCGGTGATGCTCGTCGCGATCGGTGTGGCGATCATCGCGCTGTGGACGATCGTGCGGCCGCGCACCGTGCCTGCGCTCGACGCGTAGGCGGGCGTTGTACGGTGTGCCCATGAGCCAGCGCCGCCGGAGGGACTGTGTCGCGCTGCTGGGTGCGGGCATCGCGTGCCTTGCGCTCACGTTCGCGATCGGGCTCTATGCGGCCGCCGGCGGCACCGAGCCCGCAGGACTCGACGCCGCCTGGATGGATGACGTCGTCGGGCTGCGCGCCGACATGGTGCTGTTCGCCTCGATGCTGTTC
>JAEYUT010000188.1 GCA_023432305.1 Actinomycetes bacterium | reverse complement strand
GCGGCCCTTCCTGTGGTGGCCCGCCTACGACTCGAGTGCCTTCAGGATCTTGTCGTCGCTCTTGGCGATCGCGCGGACCACAGCTTCGTAGTCGCCCTTGTCGATCGCCTTGTTGATCCGCTTGTCGGCCTTCTCGAGTGCCTTGTCGACTCGGTCGAGGTAGCGATCGTCGACGATGGCCACGACCGCCGACGAGCCCGTCGGCAGCCATTCCTCGGCGTCGACGCCGATCTCCTTCTCCTCGTGCCGCTTCACGATCTCACCCGTGATCGCTCCGACCCCCGCACCGAGCGCCAGACCGACGACGCCCGCCAGCAGCAGCGGCGGCGCGAAGAGACCGATCACGAGCCCCGCGACCGCTCCGATGCCTGCACCGGCACTGACCGTGTGCCCGCCGTGCTCCTTGACTTCGACCTTGCCCTCGCTGTTGCGACTGAGCACGACCGCCCCGACGACGTGAACGTCATCCATCGAGCGGAGCGACTCGAAGTCCTCGCGCGCCGTGGTCTCGTCATCGTAGGTTCCGACGAGCAGTTCGTAGTTTCGCTCTTCCATGGAGCACCACCTTTCCTGTCGATTCACCTTCCTTCGCGCGCCCCCGCCTGAACAGGGCAGTTCGCCCCCGGCCGATCGGCCCTACCCGGAGACGCCGCCCTGGCGGAGTGTGGCAAGTGCGCGTGAGTGCACACGAACGGCGCCGAAGACGTCGGCGGTCGCGTGAATGAGAGGAATGACAATGGCTCGCACCCTGGTCCAGTTCGACCCGCTCGGAGGATTCGACATTCTGCGCAGGCAGCTGTTCGACGACGGACTTCTGCTGCCTCGACCGGGCAAGCTCCCCGCGACCGACGTGTACACCGATGGCGACAAGGCGCTCGTCGTCGAAGCGCATCTGCCGAACTTCTCCGAGAACGAGGTCACCGTCACCGTCGACCGTGGCACGCTCGTGCTGCAGGCCGAGCGCCGCGAGAAGCAGGAAGACCAAGACCGCAAGTATGTCGTCCGCGAGAGCAGCAGCAGCTACTACCGCAGCATCCCGCTTCCGGAGGAAGCCGACCAGGACGCCATCACGGCGGACTTCTCATCCGGGGTGCTCAAGGTCACCGTGCCGCTCACGGGCGGAGACTCGCCTCGGACCATCCAGATCGCATCCGGGGACTCGAAGGAATCGGAGAGCTCCGGAAAGTCGAAGGGCGACGGCAAGAAGAAGTAGCGACCTCGGGCAGTCGCTGCCGGCCTGGGCGGGTTCCGCCCAGGCCGATTCTGTGCGAGCGACGCTCGCTCAGCGTCACCGAGGTGGCCGCGTCACCGGGAGTGCACCCGTGACGGTGCGCTCGTCCTCCCACACCTGGATGCCCCGCAGCCCCGGGATCAGGTCGCGCGTGAAGACGGGGTCGCGACCCTCGCGCCTCTGCCGCGAATAGTCCCGCAGCAGGCGGAACGCGGTTCCCGAGAGGAGCGTGATGGCGACCAGGTTGACGAGCGCCATGACGCCCATGATCGCGTCCGCTGTGTTCCAGATGATGTCGGCCGACGCGAGAGCGCCCCCGAAGAGCGCCGCGAGCACGAGCACCCGGAACCCGAGCAGCACCGAGGGCTTGTCGGTGATGAACGCGATGTTCGACTCGCCGTAGTAGTAGTTGCCGATGATCGAGGTGAAGGCGAGCAGGAAGACGATGACGCTCAGGAGGATGTTCGACCACTCGCCGAGGTTCGACACGAGAGCCGCCTGGGTGAGCGTGATGCCCTTGTCCGCCCCCACCGGATCCGGAATCGCGACGAGGATGATGAACGCGGTGATCGAGCACACCAGGAACGTGTCGAAGTAGACACCGAGCGTCTGCACCAGACCCTGCTTGGCGGGGTGGGTGACCGCAGCCGACGCACCCGCGTTGGGTGCGGATCCGAGGCCCGCCTCATTGGAGAACATGCCGCGCTTGACGCCCTGCATGATCATCACCCCGATGAGGCCCCCGGTGAACTGACCGAAGCCGAACGCCTCGACGTAGATCGAGGCGAACACCTCGGGGAGGCGCTCGATGTTGAGGCCGACGATGACGAGGCCCATGAGCAGGTAGAGCAGAGCCATGGTGGGCACCGTGGTCTGGGCGACGGAGGCGATGCGCCGCAGTCCGCCGAAGATCACGAGGCCCGTGAGGGTGACGAGAACGGCTCCCACCACCCACGGCACCCAGCTGGGAGCATCGCCGATGCTGCCCTGGAGCGTCGCGCTGATGGTGTTGGCCTGCAGCGAGCTGAACGCGAACGGGAAGCACACGATGAGAATGCATGCGAAGACGATGCCCATCCACCTGGCGCCCAGGCCGTACTGCATGTAATACGCCGGACCGCCGCGGAATCCGTCCTGGTATCGCACCTTGTAAAGCTGGCCGAGCGTCGATTCGACGAAGCTCGCCGCCCCGCCGATGAACGCCATCGTCCACATCCAGAACACCGCACCCGGGCCGCCGACCGCGATCGCGGTGCCGACCCCGGCGATGTTGCCGACGCCGACGCGCGACGCCGCCGACATCGTGAATGCCTGGAACGCGGAGACCGACTGCGTCTGACCCGATTCATCACGCGGTGTCCTGTCGGTGATCGACCGGAACATCTCCGGGATCATCCTCAGCTGTACGACGCCCGATCGCACCGTGAAGTACACCCCGATGAGGGCGAGGATCGGGATCACGATCCACGTCCACAGCAGATCGCCGCCGGACAGAATCGCGTCGTTGAGAGCGTCCATGCTTCGAGTATCCCCACTCATCCCCCGAATGGGGGGCGCATGGCGCCTGTCGGACGGAATCAGTCGGAGGAGGCTGCCTTCGCGCGGTTCCGCTTCGCGCCGATGATGAGCAGCACGATCCCGGCGGCGATCCACGCGCCGAGGGTGAGGGCCGCTCCCGCTCCGCCCGACCAGTCGAAGTATGCGGCGGCGCGCACGAGCGTCCCCGCGGCTCCCGGCGGCAGCAGCTGCCCGAAGACGCCGAGGCCTGTCGGAAGCCACGCGGCGGAGGTGGCGATCCCCGCGAACGGGTTGCCGAGGAACATCATGCTCGCGGCGCCGATCGTGAAGCCCGCACCGCCGAGGGCTTCCTTGAGCCCGGCGAGCGGGATCGCGAGACCCGCGATGCCGAGTGTCATCGCCGCGGCGACGGGCCAGAAAGCCGTTCCGTCGATGCTGCCGAACAGGAACTGCAGCACGCTCGCCACGAGCAGGCCGCCGACCACCGAGAAGAGGGAGATGCCGGCGATCGCCCAGCCGAGGCTCCGCTTGAAGAGCGAGCGGAAGGCGACGGCAGGCACGATCCCGCCGAAGACGAGCGGGAACGCGAGTCCGCCGATCCCGAGACCGGAAGGATCTGCGGCGGGCAGCGGCACGACGTCCGTCACGGTCACAGGCACCCCGGCCGCGTCGGCGATGGCCTGCGCGGTGGTCGAGATGGCGCCCGAGATCACGGCGGAGCCTGCGCTCGCGACCGAGACGTGCACCTCATCCTCGACGAAGGCGAACCCTCCCACGATCTCGCGCGCCTCGATCGCCTCGACGAGCTCCTCCTCGTTCGCATATGTCGAGACGGCGTAGCCGCCGGGGCTCGCCTGCTCGAGGGCATCGCTCCACGAGTCGGCGGCCGCCGTCGATCCGACGATGCCCACCGGCAGCTGGCTCGGCCCGCTCTTGAGCGAGGGCATGATGAACACCATCAGCAGGAGCACGAGAACGACCCCGAGCCCCACGGTCAGCCCGAGGAGGCCGACGAGCGGATGGGGGGATCGCCGGGAGGCTCGAGCGGTGCCCTCGGGGGCGGCGATAGGGTCGAGTGCCAAGGCGAAGTCCTTCGATAGGCGAAAGCGGATGAAATTCCTCCAGTAAGGATGGAGTATATTCCTCCGCTTCCGCTGTGAGCCCCCACCCCACCGCCGACCGACGGAGGAGCCCCCATGAGAGCCGACGCCGCGAGACGCCGTGAGAGGATCGTGCGCGAAGCGCGACACATGTTCGCAGCCCACGGCAGCGGCATCGCGCTCGAAGCCATCGCCGACGCCAGCGGAGTGGGCATCGCGACGCTGTACCGCAACTTCGACTCTCGCATCGCACTCGCCGAGGAGGTCGCCCTCGCGATCCTCTCCGACATCCGCGACGCCTCGACCACGGCCCTCGACCGGATGCCGCGCGCCGCCGCCGACGCATGGCGCGACTACCTCGAGCAGCTCATCGACCTCGACCTCGGAGCACTCACCGCCGGCCTCGGCGAGCTCGTCGCCGAGGGACTCCCCCCGCGCGTCCTCGATGCGCAGACCCAGACCCTCGCCTGCGTCGACGACGTGCTCACGGCCGCCCGGCACCACACGCAGGTCGAAGCCGAGCTCAGCGCGATCGATCTCATCGTGCTGCTCGGCATGATCACCCGTCCGCAACCCGACGTCATCCGACAGGCGACGCCGCGCCTGGTCGAGCACGTGCTCGACATCCTCATCGGGGGGATGCGCAAGCCGGCGCGGACAGAGAAGTCCTCTCCCTCTCACGGCTGATCCGCACTAATGTGGAGCCTTCGCACTCACCACCCGAGAGATGATTCATGAGCACGCCCAGCGCACCCGCCCCCGAGGGTCGCCGCGCGCGAAAGCGCCGGGAGACCGAGGCATCCATCACACTCGCCGCAGTCCAGCTCGCGCTCGAACACGGCTACGAGAACGTCACCGTCGATGCGATCTGCGATCGAGCCGACGTCTCCCGCAGCACCTTCTTCAACTACTTCCCGTCGCGCGACACCGCGATCGTCGGTCGCTCGATGCCGGCGCGCACACCCGAAGAGATCGACGCCGCATTCTCCGCGCACCCGGGCGACACCATCCGCGGCGCGATCGCCC
>JAEYUT010000180.1 GCA_023432305.1 Actinomycetes bacterium | reverse complement strand
GTCGAGAAGCGCTCCACCGTGGAGGTCGTGCTCACCGTTCTGCACGCCGGTGGGAAGTTCGGCGGCGGCGGGTACGCCGTCTCCGGGGGTCTGCACGGCGTCGGCAGCTCCGTCGTCAACGCGCTCTCGCACCGACTCGAGGTGGAAGTGCGGCGCCAGGGGCACGTCTGGTCGATGGGATTCCACGACGGTGTGCCGGATGCGCCGCTCGCGAAGGGCGAGGCGACCGATGTCACCGGAACCACCGTCACCTTCTGGCCGAACGACGACATCTTCGAGACCGTCGAGTTCGACTACGAGACGCTGCGGAACAGGTTCCAGCAGACGGCGTTCCTCAACAAGGGTCTGCGCATCCAGATCACCGACGAGCGTCAGGTCGACGACGACGGCGCCTTCCGTCACGAGGACTTCCACTACGAGAACGGACTCGCCGACTACGTCGAGTACCTCAACTCGGCCAAGAAGACCGAGGTCATCCACCCCGAGATCATCTCGTTCGAAGCGGAGGACACCGAGCGCCACATGGCTCTCGAGGTCGCGATGCAGTGGACCACCTCCTACACCGAGAGCGTGCACACCTACGCGAACGTCATCAATACCCACGAGGGCGGAACCCACGAAGAGGGCTTCCGTGCGGCGCTCACCACGCTCGTCAACAAGTACGCGCGCGAGAAGGGCATCCTCAAGGAGAAGGACGACAACCTCTCGGGCGACGACGTGCGCGAAGGGCTCACCGCCGTCATCTCGGTGAAGCTCAGCGAACCGCAGTTCGAAGGCCAGACGAAGACGAAGCTCGGCAACACGGAGGCCAAGTCGTTCGTGCAGCGGGTCGTGGGCGATCAGCTCGGCGACTGGTTCGAGCGCAACCCCGTTCAGGCCAAGGACATCATCCGCAAGGCGATCCAGGCCGCAACCGCCCGCATCGCCGCGCGCAAGGCGCGTGAGCAGACCCGCCGCAAGGGACTGCTCGAGGGCGGCGGCATGCCCGGCAAGCTCAGCGACTGCTCGAGCAAGGATCCGTCGCGGTCCGAGATCTTCCTCGTCGAGGGCGACTCGGCCGGCGGCTCGGCCAAGACAGGCCGCGACCCCGAGACGCAGGCGATCCTGCCGCTGCGCGGCAAGATCCTCAACGTCGAGAAGGCGCGCCTCGACCGCGCGCTCGGCAACGCCGAGATCCAGGCGATGATCACCGCGTTCGGCACGGGCATCGGCGAGGACTTCAACGGCGAGAAGGCCAGGTACCACAAGATCGTGCTCATGGCCGACGCCGACGTCGACGGCCAGCACATCACGACCCTGCTGCTCACACTGCTGTTCCGCTACATGCGCCCCCTCATCGAGATGGGCTACGTGTATCTCGCGCAGCCGCCGCTCTACCGCATCAAGTGGACCAACGCGGAGCACGAGTACGTGTACTCCGACCGTGAGCGCGACGCGCTTCTGGAGGCGGGACTCGCCTCCGGCAAGCGCCTCCAGAAGGAGAACGGCGTGCAGCGCTACAAGGGTCTCGGCGAGATGAACCACCAGGAGCTGTGGGACACCACCATGAACCCGGCCACGCGCACGCTCCGCCAGGTGACGCTCGACGACGCGGCCATGGCCGACAGCATCTTCTCGACGCTCATGGGCGACGACGTGGATGCGCGCCGCACCTTCATCCAGCAGAACGCCAAGGACGTCCGCTTCCTCGACATCTAACGCGGGTCGATCGCACCCCCGACCGATCCCGATCCGCAGCCATTCAGAAAGAGACCCATGGCAGACGAGACCACGACCGAGCAGCAGCCGGATCACGACCGCATCGAGCAGGTCGACCTGCAGCTCGAGATGCAGCGCAGCTACCTCGACTACGCGATGAGCGTGATCGTCGGGCGCGCGCTGCCGGATGTGCGCGACGGACTCAAGCCCGTGCACCGACGCGTCATCTACACGATGTACGACGGCGGCTACCGCCCCGACCGCGCCTTCTCGAAGTGCACGCGCGTCATCGGCGACGTCATGGGTCAGTTCCATCCGCACGGCGACAGCTCGGTGTACGACGCCCTGGTGCGCCTCGTCCAGCCGTGGTCGCTGCGCTACCCGCTCGCGCTCGGCCAGGGCAACTTCGGCTCCCCCGGGAACGACGGCGCTGCCGCCCACCGATACACCGAGACCAAGATGGCGCCCCTCGCCATGGAGATGGTCCGCGACATCGACGAGAACACCGTCGACATGCAGGACAACTACGACGGCCGCACCCGCGAGCCGTCGGTGCTGCCCGCCCGGTTCCCGAACCTGCTGGTCAATGGCTCCGTCGGCATCGCGGTCGGCATGGCCACCAACATCCCGCCGCACAATCTGCGCGAGGTCGCCGAGGGTGCGCTGTGGGCGCTGCAGCACCCCGACGCCACCCGCGAGGAGCTGCAGGATGCGCTCATCGCCCGCATCAAGGGACCGGACTTCCCCACCGGGGCGCAGATCCTCGGCGTCAAGGGCATCCAGGATGCCTACCGCACCGGGCGCGGGTCGATCACCATGCGCGCCGTCGTCAACGTCGAGGAGCTGCAGGGCCGCACCTGCCTCGTGGTGACCGAGCTGCCGTATCAGGTCAACCCCGACAACCTCGCGGTGAAGATCGCCGACCTCGTCAAGGAGGGCAAGCTCACCGGCATCGCCGACATCCGCGACGAGACCTCCGGTCGCACCGGTCAGCGCCTCGTCATCATCCTCAAGCGCGACGCGGTCGCGCGGGTCGTGCTCAACAACCTGTACAAGCACACCCAGCTGCAGGAGAACTTCGGCGCGAACATGCTCGCGATCGTCGACGGCGTGCCCCGCACCCTGTCGATCGACGGCTTCATCTCGTACTGGATCTCGCACCAGATCGATGTGATCGTGCGCCGCACCCAGTTCCGCCTCGACAAGGCCGAAGCCGACGCTCACATCCAGCGCGGCTACGTGAAGGCGCTCGACGCGCTCGATGAGGTCATCGCCCTCATCCGCCGCTCCCCCGATGTGGAGGAGGCGCGCGCCGGCCTCATCAAGCTCCTCGACATCGATGAGCTGCAGGCGGACGCGATCCTCGCGATGCAGCTTCGCCGGCTCGCCGCCCTCGAGCGCAAGAAGATCCAGGACAAGCTCGCCGAGCTCGAGAAGGAGATCGCCGGCTACCAGGCGATTCTCGCGAGTGAGGAGCTGCAGCGCGGCATCATCACCGAAGAGCTCACCGAGATCGCCCACAAGTACGGCGACGACCGCCGCACCGAGATCATGTTCGGCTTCGACGGCGACATGAGCGTCGAGGACCTCATCCCCGAAGAGGAGATGGTGGTCACGGTCACGCGCGGCGGCTACATCAAGCGCACCCGCAGCGACAACTACCGCTCGCAGCACCGCGGTGGCAAGGGCGTCAAGGGCGCCCAGCTGCGCGCCGACGACGTGGTCGAGCACTTCTTCGTCACGACGACGCACCACTGGCTCCTGTTC
>JAEYUT010000178.1 GCA_023432305.1 Actinomycetes bacterium | reverse complement strand
GGCGCGATCGTGCGGCGGCAGCCGTTCGGCGGCTGGAAGTGCTCCTCGGTGGGCCCCGGCGCGAAGGCAGGCGGGCCCAACACCCTTCTCGTGCTCGGTGGCTGGCGACCGGTGCAGGCGGAGCCCGACGGCGATCTGCGGCTCGACGGGCTCGCCCCCCGGGTGCGCGAGCTCATCGAGCAGTTCCAGCCGTCGCTCGACTACACGGGATTCGACGCCGTGCGCCGCGGGGCGTACTCGGATGCCGTGGCCTGGGATGCCGAGTTCGGGGTGGCGCGCGACGTGTCCGATCTCGGAGTCGAGCGCAACGTGCTGCGCTACCGTCCCGCGTCCGTCACCGTGCGTCTCGCCGAGGGCGGAGCGCTCGCGGATCTCGTGCGCGTGCTCGCCGCGGGGGCCCTCGCGCGGGCCGAGATCGTCGTCAGCTCGGCGGTGCCGCTGCGGATCGGGCGCTACGCCGAGGACCACGAGTGGCGGGTCGTCGTCGAATCGGATGCGGCGTTCGCAGCGCGCGTTGCGGGAGAGACCCCGGAGCGCATTCGGTACGTCGGCGGGGGCGCGAACGACCTCGCGGTCGCCTTGAGAGGGTCGCCGGATGTCGCGGTCTGGGCAGGGCCTGTGACCGCCGCCGGGCGGATCGAGCTGCTCGCATTCCTCCGCGAGCAGTCCGTCACCATCACCGCGCACCGCTTCGGCAACCCCGACCGCGCGATGCTCACCCTCCACGTCTGACGGGCACCGGACTCACCCGCGTCGGCGCAGAGGCGTAGCGTGTGGGGATGAGCGTTCCCGGCATCCCCCTCCGCACCGGCCGCGAGATCCCCCAGGTGGGACTCGGCACCTGGCCGCTCGACGACGCACAGGCAGCGGATGCGGTGGAGGCCGCCGCCGCGCTCGGCTACCGGCACATCGACACCGCCACCAAGTACGGAAACGAATCAGGCGTGGGTGAAGGGATCCGCCGCAGCGGGATCCCCCGCGAGGACTTCTTCCTCACCACGAAGCTCGACGGCGCATTCCAGGGAGATGACAGAGCGGAGGCCGGTCTCGACGCCGCGCTCGAGCGGCTCGGCACCGACTACGTCGACCTGCTGCTCATCCACTGGCCGCTTCCTGGCCGAGGGCTCTTCGTCGACACCTGGCGCACGTTCGAGCGCCTCCACGCGGATGGCCGTGCGCGCGCGATCGGCGTCTCCAACTTCCGCCCCGAGCACCTCGAGATCCTTCTCGCCGAGACGGATGTGGTTCCCGCCGTCAATCAGATCCAGCTGAGTCCCGCGATCACCCGTGAGGATCACCGCGCGTTCCATGCTGAGCAGGGCATCGTGACCACCTCGTGGAGCCCGCTCGGCGGCGACGGCGCGAGCGTGCTGAACGCGCCGATCGTGGCGCAGATCGCCGAGGCGCACGGCCGCACGCCCGCGCAGATCGTGCTGCGCTGGCATGTGCAGAACGGCCTCGTGGTGATCCCGAAGACCTCCTCGCCCGATCGGATGCGGGAGAACCTGGAGGTGTTCGACTTCGAGCTCACCGAGACGGATCTTGTGGCGCTCGGAACCCTGTCGCAGGGGCCGGATGCGGGAGTCGATTCGAACCGCAGCGGCCACTGACACGGCCCGCGGCCGATCTCAGGCGCGGAGAGCGCGCGTGACGATCTCGAGGGCGCGCTCGGCAGGCACCCGTTCCTCCGCCGCCGCGGCAGCGATCCCCGCGGCGAGCTCCTCGATGCGGCGCTCCGCCGCATCCGCCGACCACGCGACGACCGTGCCGCCGCGTCCGCGGGTCTCCACGGCGCCGCTCTCCTCGAGCTCGCGGTAGGCGCGGGCGACGGTTCCCGGCGCGATGCCGAGCTCGGCGGCGAGCTGCCGCACGGGCGCGAGACGTGTTCCGGCGGGCAGCGCGCCGTCCTGCATCTGGGCGAGCAGCTGCACGCGCACCTGCTCGAACGGAGGGGTGCTCGAGGCGGGGTCGATGCGGATGTCGGGGCGAGATTCGGGCATCGCGGCGGCGCTCAGTCGTAGGTGCGGTGGATGAGGCGGGTGAGCACGATCGCGCTGCGGGTGTGGTCGACGCTCGGGGCGATGCGCACCCGCTCGAGGGCGTCCTCGAGGCTCGGGATGTCGCGGGAGCGGATGAGCACGATCGCGTCCGCGTCGCCCGTCACCGTGCTCGCGTCCACGACCTCCGGCACCTGCGAGAGGATGCGCTTGAGCTCGTCGGGCGCGACGGTGCCGCGGCAGAACAGCTCGACGTACGCCTCGGTGGCCATGCCGTCGACGGCCGGATCGACCTGGATGGTGAACGCGCGGATGACGCCGTCGGCGACCAGACGATCGACGCGGCGCTTGACCGCCGAGGCCGAGAGGCCGACGCGGTCGCCGATGTCGCCGTATCCGGCACGGGCGTTCTGACGCAGCAGATCGATGATGCCGTAGTCGATGTTGTCCACCCCGCAACGGTACGGCGGATCATTGCGCGAGTCCAGGGGTATGCGCATGATTACTGCAGACGACGCCGCCAACCGTCGGATGTGTGCGTGCGACACTGGCGGCATGACTCTGGTCGACCCCTCCACGACCCGTTCCGAGCGCCGCGCGACGACGCGCCGCGTGCTCATGTGCCGCCCCGAGCACTTCACCGTGAGCTACCGCATCAACCCGTGGATGCATCCCGAGAACCCCACCGACACGGCCACCGCGCTCGACCAGTGGGAGACCCTGCACCAGCTCTACCTCGACCTGGGCTTCGAGGTGGAGCTCATCGACCCCGAACCGGGACTGCCCGACATGGTCTACGCCGCCAACGGCGGCATGGTGCTCGACGGCATCGCCTACGGCGCGCGCTTCCAGTTCCCCGAGCGCGGGCCCGAAGGCCCCGCCTACATGCGCTGGTTCGCCGAAGCCGGATACGAGGTGCGCGAGCCGGTCTCCGTCAACGAGGGCGAAGGCGACTTCCTGCTGGTGGGCGACACGATCTTCGCGGGCACCGGGTTCCGCTCCGACGCCGCGAGCCACGATGAGCTGCGCCGCATCTACGACCGCGAGGTCGTGACGCTGCGGCTCGTGGATCCCGCGTTCTATCACCTCGACACGGCGTTCGCGGTGCTGGACTCCGCGGGCGGCCCCGATTCGGTCGCGTACCTGCCGGGCGCCTTCGACGACGCCAGCCGCGCGATCCTCGAGGAGCGGTTCCCGGACGCCATCCATGTGGGCGCCGCCGATGCCGCCGTGCTCGGCCTCAATTCCTTCAGCGATGGGCGCAACGTCGTGATCGCATCGCGTGCGACCGAGTTCGAAGCCGCACTGCGTGAGCGGGGCTACGTGCCGCACGGTGTCGACCTGTCGGAGCTGCTGCTCGGCGGAGGCGGCGTGAAATGCTGCACGCTGGAGC
>JAEYUT010000174.1 GCA_023432305.1 Actinomycetes bacterium | reverse complement strand
GACCTGGAGCGCCCGGTCGACGAGGGGGGTGACGATGCCCGCGAGAAGCGAGAGCGCCGAGAGCACAGCAGGGGCGCCGATGAACCACACGGGTGGGTCCGGCCACTCCGTCACCGCGACCTTCTCGCCCGCCGCGTCCCGCTTCGTCGCGAAGGCACCCCACACGAAGCGGATGCCGTAGGCGGTCGTGAGAACTGATCCGAGCACGAGGCCCACGAGCGCCACCCAGCCCCACACGGATCCGGATGTCGCCTCATGCAGGAACGCGGTGAGCGCCCCCTCCTTCGCGGCGAAGCCGAGCGTCGGCGGCAGGCCGATCATCGAGGCGATCGCCACGACGCTCACGATCGCGAGCGTCGGCGCCTGCCGCCACAGTCCGCTGAGCTCGGTGATGTCACGCGTCGACAGCTGACGGTCGATGATGCCCACGACGAGGAACAGCGCCGACTTGAACAGCGCATGCGAGATGAGCAGAGCGAGGCCCGCGAGGGCGGCGTCGCGCGTGCCGAAGCCGAGCACCACGGCGAGCATGCCGAGCTGGCTCACGGTGCCGAACGCGAGCACGCGCTTCAGGTCGGTCTCGCGCAGCGACTGCACACCGCCGAGCAGCATCGTGAACACACCCAGCGAGATCACGATCGGACGCCACGGATCCGCATCCGCGAACTCCGGAGCGAACCGAGCGAGCAGGTAGATGCCCGCCTTCACCATCGCCGCCGCGTGCAGGTACGCCGAGACGGGAGTCGGCGCGGCCATGGCGCCCGGGAGCCAGAAATGGAACGGGAAGATCGCCGACTTGCTGAGCGCGCCCACCAGGAGCATCACGAGGCCCGCGTTCACGACAGGGCCGGTCGGCGCCTCCGCGAGGATCGTCGACATCGACGTCGTGCCCGTGTCGACCACGAGCAGCACCACGCCGATGAGCATCACGAGGCCGCCGAGCGTCGTCACCAGCAGCGCCTGCAGAGCGGCGCGGCGACTTGCGGCGCGGGCGTGGTAGTAGCCGATCAGCAGATACGACAGGATGCTCGTGATCTCCCAGAACATCACGAGCACCACGATGTCGTCGGTGAGCACGAGGCCGTACATCGCCCCCGCGAACGCGAGCAGCACGGCGCTGAAGAGACCCAGGCCCGCGCGCTTGCCATCGAAGTACCAGCGGCAGTAGAGCATCACGAGCGCGCCGACACCCGTGACGATGAGCGTCATCACCCAGCCGAGCATGTCCATCCGCATCGACAGCTCGATATCGAGCGCCGGGATCCAGCGGAACGTCTCGAATACGGCATCGCCCGCGAGCACCGCGGGCGAGAGGGTGAGGGCGTGAGCGAACGCAGCCAGGGGGACGAGGGCGCCCACCGTGAAGGCGCGGGCGCCGATCCTGCGTGCCAACCACGCGAGGGCAGGCGGGAACAGCGCAAAGGCGGTGAGGACAATCAGCATGCGCGATCTCGTGCTCGTCGGCCGCGCGAGCGGCTATGGCGGGCAGATGGTCATCCCATTATCGCGGGTCGGAGAGCCGCCCGCGCGCGCACAGCGAAATCAGTCGCGAATCGGCTGCGATCGAGCCGCGTACTGCTCCCGTATCACCGGTTCGGTGGATGCCGTCGGGCGGGCGAGCGTCGCCACCTCCCAGCGCGGACGGGCGCCCGTGAGCACCCACGCCGCCTGCACTGCGGCGCCCGCAGCCACATACTCGCCGGGCTCGGGCACCTCCACGGGCGCGTCGAACACCTCCGCCGCGATGTGCGAGACGGCCGGGTTCGCCGCCGCCCCGCCCACGAGCAGGATGCGCGACGCCGTCACCCCCAGCGCGCGCACCGCGTCGAGGCCATCGGCGAGACCGCACAGCATGCCCTCGATCGCCGCCCGTGCGAGGTTCTCGCGTGTCGTGGATGCCAGCGTCATGCCGAAGAGCGTGGCGGTGGCATCCGGCAGGTTGGGGGTGCGCTCGCCCTCGAAATACGGCTGCAGCACCAGTCCGCCAGCCCCGGGCGCCGCCGCGAGCGCCAGCTCGCCGAGACCGGCGTGGTCCACGCCGAGCAGCGCCGCGATCCGGTCGAGAACGCGCGCCGCGTTGAGGGTCGCGACGAGCGGGAGGTGCGCCCCCGAGGCGTCCGCGAACCCCGCGACCGTCCCGGTGGTGTCCGCCACGGGGTTCTCGGTGACGGCGAACACCGTCCCGCTCGTGCCGATCGAGACGACGACGTCGCCCGCCTGTGCGCCCAGGCCGAGCGCCGCCGCCGCGTTGTCGCCCGCGCCGGGACCCACGAGGATCCCCGCCGGGATGCCCTCCTGGACGACCGTCTCGCCCATCGCCTCCCCGGGAGCCACGATGCGCGGAAGCTGCGCGTCGTGCCCGAGGGCTGCGATGAGGATCTCGCGGTCGTAGTCGCCGGTCGCGGGATTCCAGTAGCTCGTGCCGGAGGCGTCCGAACGGTCGGTCGCGAGGGCGCCCAGGTCCGGGCCGAGCGGGCTCTCGTCGGCGGGGCCATAGCCGCGCAGACGCCAGCTGAGCCAGTCGTGGGGGAGGGCCACAGCGGCCACCCGCGCCGCGGCGCCGGGTTCCGCGTCGCGCAGCCAGCGGAGCTTGGTCGCCGTGAAGGAGGCCACGGGCACGCTGCCGGTGCGGCGGGCGAGCGCATCCGCGCCGAACTCCGCGATGAGGTCGCGCGCGGCCCCCGCCGAGCGGGTGTCGTTCCACAGCAGGGCGTCCCGGATGACGCGCCCCTCGGCATCCAGCACGACCATGCCGTGCTGCTGGCCGCCGACGGAGATCGCGGCGACGCCGTCGAGTCCGCCTGCATCCGCGATCGCGGCGCGCAGGGCGTCCCACCAGGCGGCGGGTGCCACCTCGGTCCCGTCCGGGTGGCTCGCGCGGCCCGTGCGCACGACGGCGCCGGTCTCGGCGTCGCGGACGACGACCTTGCAGCTCTGGGTCGACGAGTCGACGCCGGCGACGAGGGTCATATGGTGACCA
>JAEYUT010000126.1 GCA_023432305.1 Actinomycetes bacterium | reverse complement strand
TGGCTCCCCGGCTTGGACTCGAACCAAGAACCTATCGGTTAACAGCCGATTGCTCTGCCAATTGAGCTACCGAGGATCGCTGCGAAACAGCTCCGCTAGCTTAGCAAACTCTCGGAGGTGGTTTTGACCACGCACGTCGGCGCGGGGGTCGAGAGACGGGAGACCTCCTCCGGGATCCCGGTGGCGGGGATGCGGAAGGTGACCACCTCATCCGAGCGCTGATCGGCGACGCGCAGCAGGTCGCCGTCGGTGATCAGGTGCCGGGGCCAGTCGCCGCCGCACGACACCGAATCGGCGGGGCGGACGTCGGCGCCGTCGAGTTCGAACACGGCGATCCGGTTCGCCCCGCGGATCCCGGCGTACAGGAAGCGCCCATCCTGTGAGACGGCGAGTGCGGACGCCTGGTCGGCACCGCGCGTCGCACCGGGCAGCGGATGCGCCGCGCGCACCTGAAGCGACTCAGCGTCGAGAACGAGCAGCTCGCAGCTCCACTCGCCGAGCAGCGCGATCGCCCCGGATGGCAGCACATGGAGGTCGCGCGGGCCCGTTCCGGCGGGCAGAGCGATGGAGCTCACGCGTTCGAGCAGGCCGGACGCGTCGCGCGTGTGCACGTGCAGGAGATCAGCACCCAGATCGAGCGTGAGGATGCGGCCGTCGGCGAGCACGAGCACGTGGTGGGCGTGCGGGCCCTCCTGCGCCGGAAGCGGGCCGGATCCTGCACCCTCGAGTCGCTGACGCGGGGCACGCTCCCCCGCCCGCGCGACCACGATCGCGCCATCGCCGTAGCAGGCGACAGCGACCGTGTCGTCGTCGAGGAACGCGAGGTGGCAGGGGTTCGCCCCGCCGAGCGCGATGACGCCTTCGGCGCTCCAGCCGTCACCCGAGCGTCGGAACCAGGCGAGCTCGCCCGTTCCCTCGAGCGTCGCCGCCATGAGGTCACCGCGGATGCTCACCCACGACGGCGACGCCGCCTCGAGCACCTCGCCCGTGAGCGACAGCGCATCGCCCTGCTCTCGCGCGACGGACACCCCCCGCGCGGACCCGCCCATATCCGGCCCGTACGCGCCGATCACGAGCGTCACGTGTGCAGCTCCGCGAGGCGACGCGTGTAAGGATGCAGCGGCTTCGCGAGCACGTCGTCGACGGCCCCGTAGCCCACGATGAGACCCGCATGCAGCACAGCGATGCGATCGACGATCGTGCGGAGCTCACGCAGGTCGTGTCCGACGATCAGTGCGCTGAACCCAAGCTCCTTCTGCAATTCGGAGACCACCTGCAGGATGGGGCCGCGCACGAGCACATCGACGCCCATCGTCGGGTCATCGGCGACCAGCAGCGACGGCTCCAGCACGAGCGAACGCGCGAGCGCCACCCGCTGACGCTGCCCACGGCTCAGCTCGTGGGGGAACTTCTCCATCACCGACAACGGCAGACGCACCGCGTCGATGAGCTTCGCGACCGCCGCACCCGCCACGAGGCGGTCGAAGCGCTTGTCGCGACGATAGATCGGCTCCGCCACGTTCTCCCCGACGGTGAGATGCGGTTCGAGCGACGACCCCCCATCCTGCGGGAGGTAGCCGATTCGCAGCGCGAGCGCATCGAGTCGCCGCGGCGAGGCGCCGCGCACTTCAGTGCCGAGAACCGCGAGGCGTCCGCCCGCGATCGACGGCGCCAGCCGTTCGCCCGGCAGCTTCTGCGACGCGATCGCACGCGCGAGCGTCGACTTGCCGGAGCCCGCCTCCCCGATGAGGCCGAGCGTCTCGCCCGCAGCCACCTGGAACGACACCCCGTTGATCGCCGGGGTCGCGTCCTTTCCGAAGACGAGAGTCAGGTCATCGGCCAGGACGACGATGTCGTCGGGCACGGCGGTCCGTGTCATCAGGTGCGGTGGTTCCCCTCTGTGAAGGCTCGGCGGCGCTCTGCCTGCTCGACCGGGTCGGGAACCGGGAGGGAGGCGAGCAGACGGCGCGTATACGGATCCTGCGGATCCCCGAGCACGTCGCGAGTCGGTCCCGATTCGACGACCACTCCATGATGCAGGACGACGACGCGATGAGCGACCCGATCGACCACAGCGAGGTCGTGTGTGATGAACAGCGACGCGAAACCGAACCGCTCCTGCAGTTCGTCGAACAGGGCGAGAACACGCGCCTGCACAGAGACATCGAGGGCGCTCGTCGGCTCGTCGGCGATGAGCAGCTTCGGATCGAGCGCGAGCGCGCGCGCAAGACTCGCCCTCTGGCGCTGACCGCCCGAGAGCTCGTGCGGGAAGCGATCGCCGAACGCCTTCGGCAGCTGCACCGCCTCGAGAAGCTCATCCACCTTGTCGCGTGCCTCGGCGGCCGAGGAGGCGACACCGTGTACGACGAGCGGCTCTGCCACGCAGTCCGCGATCGAGAGCAGCGGGTTGAAGCTCGTCGCCGGATCCTGGAACACGAACCCGAGTTCGCTGCGTCGAGGACGGAAGGAGCGCTCGCGCACGCCGTTCATCTCGACGCCGAGCACGCGGAGCGAGCCGCCCGTGACCTGCGTGAGACCGGCGATCGCCCGCCCGATCGTCGTCTTGCCCGAGCCGGACTCCCTCACCAGCCCCACCACCTCCCGCGGTGCGATGGAGAAATCGACGCCCTTGACGGCGAGGAACGCCTTGCTGCCGAGACGGCCCGGATACTCGATCTGCAGCCCGGAGGCGCGCACGAGCGGCTCCGCGAGCTCGTCCGCGTCGGCGTCGATCGGCTCGCGCTCGTTGAGCTCGATGCGCGGCACCGCCGCGAGGAGCTTGCGGGTGTACTCGTGCTGCGGCGCAGCGAAGAGCTGACGGGCGGACGCCGTCTCCACCAGCTCCCCGTTGTACATGACGGCGACGCGGTCGGCGAGGTCGGCGACGACGCCCATGTTGTGGGTGATGAGCACGATCGCCGTGCCGAGCTCGTCGCGGAGACGACGGAGCAGCTCGAGGATCTCTGCCTGCACCGTCACATCGAGCGCCGTGGTCGGCTCATCGGCGATGAGCACCTTCGCGTCGAGCGCGAGCGCCATCGCGATGACGATGCGCTGCTTCTGCCCACCCGAGAACTGGTGCGGGTAGTGATCCACTCGCACCTCCGGGTCCGGAATGCCCACCCGACCCAGCACCTCGATGGCGCGGGCCCGAGCCTCCTTCTTCGAGAACTCCCCGTGCGCACGCAGGCCCTCTGCGATCTGCCAGCCCACGGTGAACACGGGATTGAGGGCGGTTGAGGGCTCCTGGAAGATCATCGCCGCGCCCGTGCCGCGGATCTGGCGGAGCCGCTCGGTGCTCAGGGTGAGCACATCGGCACCCTGCAGCAGCACGACGCCGTCGACGACCGCGGTCTCCGGGAGCAGGCGGAGGATGCTGCGCGCCGTCACCGTCTTCCCGGAGCCCGACTCGCCGACGACCGCCAGCACCTCGCCGGGTGCCACGGCCAGACTCACCCCGCGTACCGCCTCCACACGGCCGGCGTCCGTGTCGAACGCGATGCGGAGATCCTGGATGTCGACTGCGCGTGCCTGACCGGTCATCACGGAACGTCCCCCATCATCTCTCGAGCGGCTGGCTGAGTTGCGGCGACCACATCGGCGGGCGTCGCCGCCACCGCGCGCCTCCGGGCGCGAAGGCGAGGATCGGCGAGGTCGTTGAGGCTCTCGCCGATGAGAGTGACACCGAGCACGACCAGCACGATGGCGAGACCCGGCGGGATCGCCGTCCACCAGATCCCGCTCGTGACATCCGAGAGCGACTTGTTGAGGTCGTAGCCCCATTCGGCCGCCGACGTCGGCTGGATGCCGAAGCCGAGGAAGCCGAGGCCGGCGAGCGTGAGGATCGCCTCGGAGCTGTTGAGCGTGAAGATGAGCGGCAGGGTTCGGGTGGCGTTGCGGAGCACGTGACGGAACATGATGCGCGGCGTAGAGGCGCCGATCACGCGTGCCGACTCGACGAACGCCTCGGACTTCACCCTGAGCGTCTCGGCCCTCACCACCCGGTAGTACTGCGGAATGAAGACGACGGTGATCGAGATCGCCGCAGCGAGGATGCCGCCCCACAGGCTCGACTGCCCGCCCGAGATGACGATCGCGGCGACGATCGCCAGCAGCAGGGTGGGGAACGCGTACACGGCGTCCGCGATCACCACGAGCACCCGGTCGAGCCATCCGCCGATGTAGCCGGAGATGAGCCCCAGCAGAACGCCCACGAAGATCGAGAGCGCGACCGCGACGATCACCACGAGCGCTGCCGTCTGGCTGCCCCAGAT
>JAEYUT010000072.1 GCA_023432305.1 Actinomycetes bacterium | reverse complement strand
GCACCGTCCGCGAGGTGCCCCTCGAGCACGTCGCGGATCACGAGGTCGTGCTCGGCGCCCGACAGCAGCCGCGGCGGCGTCGCGCCTTCGATGCGGGCCCGCTCGGCGACCGCCTCGAAGGCCACGGATGCGGCGGTGCGGGCCCAGGGGCCCGTCGTCACGATTGGCACGCGCGCCGCGATCCGCTCGCGTAGCGCATCCGCCTGATGCCGGGATGCGGCGAGCACGAGCACCTGGGCGGGGGTCAGCCCGTCGTCGAGCACACGCCGCGCCACCAGCTCCACGAGCGTCGACGTCTTGCCCGATCCTGCCGCACCCACAACGAGCGCACTCGAGGTCGCAGGCAGGTCGAGGACAGCCTGCTGGGAGGCATCCGGGGTGAACGGGATGCGCGGGTCGCGGGCGGGCATGTGGGTACCGTAACCGGCGGCACCGACACCGCCCGACCGGTCGGCGGGCGCGTCCCGTTCCGCCCACAGTGAACCGTCGCCGACACCGGCGCGAGCATCCCGTACGCTCGGACCGTGGACATTCGCATCGGTATCTCCAACTCGCCCCGTGAGCTCGCGTTCGAGAGCGCGCAGACGCCCGCCGAGATCGAGGAGGCCGTCTCGTCGGCTCTCGCCGCAGACGCGAAGCTCCTCACCCTCAAGGACGACAAGGGCAAGCTGTACATCGTGCCGGTCGCCTCGCTCGCGTACATCGAGGTCGGCAGCGACAGCGCTCGCCGCGTCGGCTTCGTCGCGTAACCGCCCGCTCCCCTAGGATCGCGGCGTGGAGATCGTCTTCGTCACCGTCATCGGCGCCGCCCTCGGCGGCCTCATCCGCTACCTCGTGCCCGGTCGCGCGTGGCACGGACTCGCCTTGATGCCGGGCATCGGCGCCGCCGCGACCGCGCTCGCGTGGGCGATCCTCGTGTGGCTCGGCTTCACGTTCGACGGCGGATGGATCTGGGTGATCTCGCTCGCGGTCGGCGTGATCGCCTCCGTGGCGACGGCCCTGGTGCTCCCGCGCCGCCGCGAGAAGCACGACGCCGAGCTATTCGAGCGCCTCGCCCGCCAGGGCGCCTGAGCCCCCGCTCTCTCCACGTCGCGAGTCGCGAACCCCCTCACACCCCGGCGAATCGTGCCTGTCTGTCGTTTGGGGGCCTCTGAATCGACGAAGTCGCACGATTCTCGGGGTACCGAGCGAGGCGAGGGCGGAGCGCAGCGCCTCAGTCCGCGGCGCGCACCGCGGCCACGAAGCGCTCGATGAGCGGGATCGACTTCAGGCCGCGCTCCGACTCGACGCCCGACGACACGTCGACGCCTGTCGGCATGAGGGCGCGGATGCGGTCAGCTGCGTTGTCGGCGTCGAGTCCGCCCGCGAGCAGCCACTGAGCAGGCAGCGCGGCACGGTCGAGCCGGTCGACCGAGAACGCGGTGCCGCTGCCGGGAACATCGCCGTCGATGAGGAGGCGGATGCCGGGATGCGCGACCGGCTCCCCCACACGGTGCGCGACGATCACGTCGATGCCCGCATCCTGCAGCTGCCGGATCTCGGCGGCGGAGCGCTCACCGTGCAGCTGCGCGGTGAGCAGCCCCGCGCGCCGCACATCGTCGATCACGGATTCGATGGGCGCGTCCGTGAAGACGCCCACCGTCTCCACAGAGGACGGCACCCGCGCCACGATCGCGGCGGCAGCATCCGCCGTGATCCGGCGCACGCTTCCCTCCGCGAACACGAAGCCGAGCGCGTCGACGCCGAGCTCGACGCACGCGTCGGCGGTGGCGGCGTCGCGGATGCCGCAGATCTTGATGAACACGTCGCTACGCCGTCAGGCCGAGGGCGTCCATACGGCGCGTGTGCGAGGCGATGAGCTCGGTGAACACCGGCTCGACGCGCTCGTTGACCGATGCGATGGGGTGCTGCTCGAGCGCCGAACGCGCGACGAGCATCGTGTCGCCGATGAGGCGGCGGCCCCACATCGCCAGCCGCGACGCGAGCCGCGGGCTCTCCTCGATGGCGCGACGCAGCTCGTCGACGAGCACCGCCTCCCCCGCGTGGTTCTGCAGAACGGTCGCGGCGCGGTCGTCGAGATCGTCCGGCAGACCGGAGGCGAGGCCGGCGAAGAAGTCGAGCAGGAACCCGCTCGTCAGGTAGCAGGTCACGAGGATCTCGTACCAGTCGGCGCCCTTGGTGCGGCGCTGGAAGTCATCCAGCAGCAGACGGAACGGCTCCATCTCGGCGGCCGGGTCGTCGGTCAGGCGCTCCAGCTCCTTCACGAGCGTCTGGTGGGTGTCGAGCATGTCGGATGCGGCGCGCGCGAGGCGGGTCTTCGCATCCGTGGTGGGGGCCGTGGTGACGGCGCGCCCGAGATTCTCGAACAGGACGATCGTCAGGTAGGCGGTCTGTCCGAGGAAGCGGGCAGGCGTCGGCGCGAGGTCGCGCAGCTCGACACGCGCGACGGCGACAGCCGCCGAACGCGGCGGCACCTGAAGGGTTCCCGAACGCTGACGGGGGCGACGACGGAACCAAACCACCCGCCCAGTGTATGGGAGCCCGGTAGACTGAAGACCTCTCCATTTCCTCAGACAGGAATCTCTTGACTTTCCGCGATCTCAACATCGACGACGACATCGTCGCGGCTCTGGAGTCGAAGGGCATCATCGAGCCCTTCCCCATCCAGACCCAGACCATCCCCCTCGGCCTCTCCAAGCAGGACATCATCGGCCAGGCGAAGACCGGCACGGGCAAGACCTTCGGCTTCGGCCTGCCGGTCATCCAGGCGCTCGGCGAGAACCCCGAGCCCGGCGTGAAGGCGCTCATCGTGGTGCCCACGCGCGAGCTGTGCGTGCAGGTGGCCGAAGATCTCGAACTCGCCGCCTCGAACCGCCCCACCCAGGTGGCGGCGATCTACGGCGGCAAGGCCTACGAGGGCCAGGTCGAGCAGCTCAAGGCCGGCGCGCAGATCGTGGTCGGCACCCCGGGTCGCCTCCTCGACCTCGCCGGCCAGCGACTGCTGTCCCTCAAGGACGTGCAGGTCATGGTGCTCGACGAGGCCGACAAGATGCTCGACCTCGGCTTCCTCCCGGATGTCGAGAAGCTCTTCGCGCAGACCCCGGCGACCCGCCACACCATGCTGTTCTCGGCCACGATGCCCGGCCCGGTCGTCGCGCTCGCGCGGCGCTTCATGAACCGGCCGATCCACATCCGCGCGACCGACCCGGATGAGGGCCTCACGCAGGCCAACATCAAGCACGTCATCTACCGTGCCCACTCGCTCGACAAGGACGAGGTCATCTCGCGCATCCTGCAGGCCGAGGGCCGCGGCAAGACCGTGATCTTCACCCGCACGAAGCGCGCGGCGGCGAAGCTCGTGGAGGAGCTGAACGACCGCGGCTTCAACGCGGGAGCCGTGCACGGCGACATGAGCCAGGAGGCGCGCGAGCGCTCGATGGCCGCGTTCAAGGCGGGCAAGAAGGACATCCTCATCGCGACGGATGTCGCCGCCCGCGGCATCGACGTCAACGACGTCACGCACGTCATCAACCACACCATCCCCGAGGGCGAGAAGACCTACCTGCACCGCGCGGGCCGCAC
>JAEYUT010000070.1 GCA_023432305.1 Actinomycetes bacterium | reverse complement strand
GGCGACGAACTGCTCGCGGAAGGATTCCCGCCGGGCGGCGATGAGGCGCTCGCGCGCCCCCTCTGCGACGAACATCCCGATTCCTCTCCTCTTGTAGAGAACGCCCTGGTCGACGAGCAGGTTCACGCCCTTGCCGGCGGTGGCGGGGTTGATGCGCAGGAATGCCGCCCACTCGTTGGTGGAGGGCACCTGCGCTTCCTCGGCGAGTGCGCCCGAGATGATGTCGTTCTCGATGCGCTCTGCGACCTGCAGGAAGAGGGGCCGACCATCGTCCACGCGCGCTCCCATGTTTGCTGGTTCATTACTTGAGTAACTAACTAACCAGCTTGGTGGACGGATGTCAAGCCATAGGGTCGAGAAGGTGTTCGAACTGCATCACCTGAGCGCGACCGAGCAGCTCGACTGGCTGCGCCGCGGCGAGGTGACGCCGCGCGAGCTCGCCGAGCACTACCTCGGCCGCATCACCCGCATCGACCCGCAGCTGGGTGCCTTCGCGGTCGTCGAACCCGAGCTGGCGCTGCGGCGAGCGGACGCGGTCGAGCGGCGATCGCACGCTCTCGCTCTCTGGGGGCTGCCGCTCGCCGACAAGAACCTGTCCGCCCGGGCGGGGCGGGTGGCCGATCTCGGGTCCCGTGCCTTCGCCGGTGTCGTCGCGGAGGAATCCGACGAGATCGTGCGCGTGCTCGACGAGGCAGGCGGCGTGAGTCTGGGGGCGACGATGGCGCCCGAGTTCGGGTTCCCGAGCTACACCGAGCCGCTCGCCGGCCGACCTGCGCGCACCCCATACGATCTCGCCCGCGGGGCAGGCGGATCGAGCGGGGGAGCGGCCGCGGCTGTCGCCGCGGGCCTGCTGCCCGTCGCGCCCGGGTCAGACGGCGGCGGCTCGATCCGCATTCCCGCAGCGGCGTGCGGCCTCGTGGGGCTCAAGCCCTCGCGCGGACGCGTGCCCGCCGCATCGGGGTTCGGATCGCTCGCCGGCCTGGTCGTCGGCGGACCGATCGCGCGAACCGTCGCGGATGCCGCGCTCATGCTCGACGGCCTCGCCGCGCCGAGCGGCGCGGCGGTCTCGTGGGCGACCGAGCCGCGCGATGGCGGCGGGCCGTTCCTCACCGCCGCGACGCGCGGCGAAGGACGCTTCCAGCTCGCCGTGAGCATCGACTCGCCGTGGTCGACGGCCTACGACATCCGGCTCGAGCCGGATGCGCGGGACGCGCTCGATCGCGCGGTCGCCGAGTTCGCCGCACTCGGGCACGGCATCGAAGAGCTCGTCGTCCCCGAGGAGCCCGGCTATCCCGCTGCCTTCCGCACGGTCTGGCAGGCGGGAGCCGCCGCCCTCCCGGTCGAGGGCGATCAGCTCGACCTCGTGGAGCCGCTCACGCGCTGGCTCATCGAGCAGGGGCGCCGTCTCGGTGCCCGCGAGCTGGGGGAGGCGCTCGCCTGGCTGAGCGCCTACGAGCGGCGCACGATCGCGCGATTCGCTCCGTTCGATGCCGTGCTCACCCCGACGCTCGCGCAGACTCCGCGTCCGGTCGGCTGGTATGACGCGGAGGACCCGGAGCGCAACTTCGCCCAGCAGTGCCGCTATTCGCCGTTCACGAGCTTCGTGAATGTGGCGGGACTTCCCGCGATCACGCTTCCCGTGCACGAGACGGCCGAGGGTCTGCCGATGGGCGTCCAGCTCGTAGGCCGACCGGGAGGCGAGCGCACGCTCCTTGCGCTGGGTGCGCAGCTGGAGCGACGCATCGCCTGGCACCGACGGCATCCCGCGGCCTGGAGTGCGTGAGATCTCGGCACACTCCCATCTTAAAGTTAGGTAAGCCTGACCTATACTGGCCGTGATGCTTCTCGCCGACCTGCTCTCCGCCTCCCTCGCCTGGAAACCCGAAACGGGAGACTCCGTCCTGCTCGGGGCTGTGGAAGCGGACATCCCCGTCGTCGAGGCGATCGCCGCGACCCTCCCGGCGAAGGCGCGCGGCCGCATCTTCATCGAGGTCGAGGACGCGAGCGCGATCCGCGAGATCCCCGTACCGGGGCGCGTGTGCGTCACCTGGCTCGTGCGCGACCGCGGCCAGAGCCTGCGAACCGCGGTCGATGCGTGGCTCGCCGAGATGCTGCCCGTCGAGGCAGAGCGGGAGCACCGCGTCTACGCGTGGCTCTCCGGCGACGACTCGGCGCGCGTCGTCACCTCCGACTGAGCTCGCTCCCCGCGAGCTCCCGTCAGCGGTAGCCGCCCTTCTCGAGCCCCGCCTGCACCTCGAAGCGGTTCGTGCGCGCCACATGGCCCGCCGCCAGATACAGGATCGGCAGGGCGAGGCCGTAGGTGCGCCACTGCTCGCGGTGCACCGCCTCGTGCTCGAGCACACGGTCCGGGGCGTCGCCGCGCGTGAGGAACACCGCCCCGATCGTCGTACCTCCGCGCCCGAACGCCCAGCGGGGCAGGCCCGAGATGATGTGGAGGCCGTGGCTGCGGCGATGCCGCCCGAAGAGGAGCGTTCCCCACACGAAGCCGCACGAGGTCGCGATCCAGTACCCGGGCCGCGCGATCCCGCGCCACAGCAGCGCGCGCCGGATGCCCGGCACAGCGACGACAGTCCGCACGACCAGGGCGGCGGCGCGCTCGATCCGATTCGGGTCAGCCGGGCGGATGTGCGGTGTCGTCATGATCTGAGGGCCGCGATGATCCTCAGGATCGTGGCCGAGTCGTCGACAGCAGCCTCCTCCGACTCGGGGGCGAACGAGGCGATCGTCGCCCCCGCGAGTGGGAAGCGCACACACAGGCTGCGGATCGCCGCCACGAGGTCGCTCGTCGCGACCCCGAAGGGCACAGGCGTGAGCAGGCCGGCGAACTCACCGGGGTCGAGCACATCGAGGTCGACATGCACGTAGACGCGCGTCGCGCCGGTCGCGGCGACCGCCTCGACGAGCGCATCCGCCGTGATCTCCGAGACGGAGAGAGAGCGGAGGCCGTGCTCCGTCGCGAACTCCTTCTCGGGTTCGTCCCACGCGCGGGCGCCGGCGACGACGACGCGCGACCCCGCGACCGTGCCGTCCTCGACGAGCGATGCGAGCACCATCCCCGCGAACGCCCCCGACGGCGAGGTGAGGGCGGTGTTGAGATCGGGGTGCGCGTCGAACCACACGACGGCGACATCGTCGGCGGAGGCGGCGGCGATGGCGCCCGCACTCACCCCGCAGTCGCCGCCGATGACGATTGCCGGCGCGGACACGTGGGCGAGCTCGTGCACGAGCCGCTCGCGGACCGTGAGCACGGCGCCGAAGCGCGAGATGCCGGTTCCGGCTGAGTCGCCCGCTTCGAGCGGCACCTCGACCTCGCGCGTGGAGGCGCTCGGCAGGTCGGCGCGGATCGCGCGCGCTCCCTCGGCGAGCCTCATCGCACGACTCGACGGGGAGCCCTGCCACTGCGGAACGACGACGAACGACATGGTGCTCCCGACTGCGACACGCACTCGCGCATCGTGTCGAAATCCTATGACGGTCAGAACGCCCCGACCTCGAACCGCCACGGCCACGCCACGACGGGGCCAGAGGCGCCCTCTGCGGTCTCGAACCCCGCGACGGCGACCACGCGATACTCGCCCGCCGGCACCGGTCGGCTCGCGCCACCGTCACCGCTGTCGCACGCGGTGAGTGGCAGCTCCGCGCGCAGCAGCATCGTCTCCCGGGGGGCGAGCTCCACATCGACCCGTTCGGCCGCGTCCACCTCGTTGAGCGCCACGATCACCCCGTCCCGCACGAGGGCGACAGCGACCGTCGCAGGCATCGTGCCTGCGACGTCGGACTCGCCCTCGTTGCGCAGCTCGAGGTCGATCTGCGTCGAGGGGGCACCCGCGCCGTACGGGTTCGTGATCGTCAGCTGGAGGCCGTCGGGGTGAGCCGCGTAGCTCGCAGGTGCGCCACCGCAGACGAGGCCGGCGGCGGTGCCGCGCGTCGCCGATTCGAGGGCGCCCTCGTCCGGCTCATCCATCATGACGGCACTGTCGCCCCCCGCCGATCCGCCGTCCGCTGCCGGGCTCAGCCCGCCGAACGATCCCCCCATAGCCACCGGGATCGCGAGAGCAGCGACCGCGAGCACGCCACCGGCGCCCGCAGCGAGCTGCTTCGGGAGGCGGCGCGCCCGCGCGCGGCGGATGATGCGCGCAGCGTCGAGCTGGCGGTTCGGGCCGGAGCCGTCGTGCAGGAGATCGCGGAGCTCAGATTCGGTGGGCACGGTCGCCCTCCTTCGTCTCGGTGGGACGGAGCGCGGATGCGCCGCGGTACGGCGTCGTGCCGGTTCCGGGGCGCGCACCTCCCGGACCGAGTCGGCCCTCGGCCGTCCCGTCATCCGCGAGGGCGATCGCCATCTTGGCGAGCCCGTCGCTCAGATACCGCTTCACGGCGCCCGAGCTGATGCCGAGGGTGTCGGCGATGTCGTCGACCTTGAGATCGTCGTAGTACCGCAGCACGAGGCACGCGCGCTCGCGCGGGGTGAGCTTGCGCAGCTCTTCGTGGAGGTCGAGGCGGGCATCGGATGCGGCGTCGGGCGCGGGGAGCTCGTCGCGCACGTACTGACTGGGCGCGATGCGCCGCCACAGGCTCACACGGCGACCGCGATCCAGAGACGCGTTGAGGATCGCGCGCCGAACGTACGCCTCCGCCGAGTCGACCGTGAAGCCGTTGCGCAGGCGCCCGAAGGTGCGCACGAGGGCGTCCTGCACGAGGTCGGCGGCATCCTCGTCGCCGCCGGTGAGCAGTCGCGCGTAGCGAAGCAGGGCGTCGCCGCGCTGCTCGACGAGCTCGGCGACCACGCGCTCCCAGGTGCGATCCGATGCCACGGCGACCTCCTCCCTCATCCTTCTAGACGAGGCGGGCGCCGGAAACGTTGTGACGCACCGCAGAACGCGCACACGGGAGGCAGAGAAAGTGCCCTTGACACGATTCGAACGTGCGACTTCTTCCTCCGGAGGGAAGCGCTCTATCCACTGAGCTACAAGGGCGTGACCCTCAGGCTACCAGCCCGAGAGGGTGCGGATCGCGGATCCGCTGTCCGGTCACGGCAGGGAGCTGAGCACCGTCCCCATCAGATACTCGGCGTCGCCCGGCTCGAGGAAGTAGGTCGAGCGCAGCACCACCCAGTACTGCTCGTCGAACACCACAGCCTCGCCGACCCCACCGGTGACGGCGAAGTAGCCCTCACCGCCGTAGGTCGGAACCATCGTGCTCGAGTCGTAGGTCTCGTTCGCCATGCGTTCGAGCGTCGCCGCATCGAAGGAGGCCACGGAGAGATCGATCGTCTCGCCGCTCGTGTCGTTCTGCCAGCGGCACGTGACGC
>JAEYUT010000049.1 GCA_023432305.1 Actinomycetes bacterium | reverse complement strand
CCGCGAGATCGGCCCAGCGGTCGGCAAGCCCGAGCGCCCCGAGATCGACGTGGCCCGCCCAGCGTCCGTCAGAGGAGATGACGGTGTTGGGTGCGCACGCGTCGCCGTGGCACACTACGAGCGCATCCACGGGCGGCACCTCGCCGACCACCGCGCGCGCCGCTGCAGGCAGCTGCGCGATCCGCGTCTGCGCCGACCAGTCGAACGGACAGAGATCTCGCGGGAGGCCGTCGTGCAGCGCGCGAAGACCCTCGCCGATCGCACGGACCGCGGCTCGCGGGTCGGCGCGCCAGCGGGGCGTCACCGCCCCCTCACCGGGCAGCGACCGGGTGACGAGCAGCTCCCCCTCGGCGGCCGCATCGAACTCCACGACCTCGGGAACGGGGTGGAACGCAGCGGCCCACCACATCCGGGCGACCTCGTCGCCGAGCGAGATGCCCGTCGTGCCCGGGTTCCACTTGAGGAAGAGCTCGTCGTCGCGGAAGGTGAGGCCGCCGAGCTCGTTGCGCCACACCGCTCGCGCGCGCGGAGCGCGGCTGCGCACCGCCTCCGGCAGCTCGACGTCGCCATCGGGTGCGCAGGCACGCGGCATCACCAGCGTCCGAGCCGGGCGTTCAGAACAGCGAGCGCGGCGGGTCCCGCGGTGGATGTGCGCAGCACCTCAGTGCCGAGGCGCGCGATGACCGCTCCCGACTCCGCGAACAGGTCGAGCTCGCGCGGCGCGATGCCGCCCTCCGGTCCGACGACGAGCGTCACCCGGTCGACCCCAGCGGTGTCGACCGCCGTGAGCGGGACCGGGCCCGTCGGATCGAGCACGATCGCGAGACCCTCGATCGCGGCGAGCTGCTTCGTGGAGCTGAGCGGAGCCACCTCCGGAACACGGGCGCGGATGGCCTGCTTGCTCGCCTCGCGCACGATCGAACGCCAGCGCTCCTCGCCCTTGGCGACCTTCGCACCCTCCCAGCGGCTCACCGAGCGCTCCGCAGCCCACGGGATGATCCCGGCCACGCCGAGCTCCGTCGCCGCCTGGATCGCGAGCTCGTCGCGGTCGCCCTTCGCGAGCGCCTGCGCGAGCCAGAGCGCCGGACGGGGCTCGTCGATGCGCTCCGCGCGCTCGACCTCGATCGCGAGCACGCCGCCCGCGGCCTCGATCACCGTTCCGTGCAGGATCGTGCCGCGCCCGTCACTGAACGCGAGCTGCTCCCCCACACGCACCCGCGACACCTGCAGTGCGTGCCGCGCCTCGTCGCCCGTCACCTGAACGCGCGCACCCTCGCGTGTGTGGGTCTCGTCGAATCCCGGATGCAGGTACAGGTGAGCCATGGCTCAGCTCATGAAGCGGTCGCGCAGCTTCGCGAACAGCCCCTGCTGGAACTTCGAGAACTGGGGCTTGGCGGGCGGGCGCTTCGACGCGAACTGCTTGATGAGCTCGAGCTCGCTCGAGTTCAGTCGCACCGGCGTCTGCACGTTGATGCCCACCCGCAGGTCGCCGCGGCCTCCGCCGCGCAGACGACCCACACCGCGATCCTTGATCGTCACGATGTCCGCCGACTGGGTTCCCGGCTTGATCTCGATCTCGACGTCGCCGTCGAGCGCCTTGAGGGTCACCGAGGAGCCGAGGATCGCGTCGGTCATCTGCACCTCGAGGGTGGCGAGCAGGTCGTCCCCGGAGCGGCTGAAGATGTCGTGGTGGCGCACCTTGACCTCGAGGTAGAGGTCGCCGTTGGGCCCGCCAGCCGGCCCCGCCTCGCCCTCGCCGGGCAGGTGCAGGCGCATGCCGGTGTCGACGCCTGCCGGGATGTCGACCGCGACCTTGCGCTTCGCCCGCACGCGACCCTGGCCGGCGCACGACGGGCACGGGTTCGGAATGACCGTTCCGTAGCCGCGGCAGGTGCCGCACGGGCTCGAGGTCATGACGTTGCCGAGAAGGGAGCGCACCGTGCGCTGGATCTGGCCCGCGCCGTGGCAGATGTCGCACGTGACCATCGACGTGCCGGGCGCACAGCAGGAGCCCTGGCACGCGTCGCACAGCACCGCCGTGTCGATCTCGATCTCGTGCTTGGTGCCGAAGATCACCTCGTCGAGGTCGATCTCGATCCGCAGCAGGGCATCCTGGCCGCGCTCCGTGCGCGAACGCGGACCGGCGGTGCGCGAGGCTCCGCCGAAGAAGCTGTCGAAGATGTCGCCGAAGCCGAACCCGGCGCCGCCGAATCCGCCCTGGTCTCCCATGTCGTAGCGCTGACGCTGTTCGGCATCGCTCAGCACGTCGTACGCGTGCGTGACGAGCTTGAACCGCTCGGCCGCGTCCTCCGACGGGTTCACGTCCGGGTGCAGCTCACGGGCCAGGCGCCGGTACGCCTTCTTGATCTCCTCGGCGGACGCGCTGCGGTCGACGCCCAGGACTTCGTAGTGATCTGCCAACGTTCCTCTATCTGATCTCGTCGTCGCCCATGAGGCGCGACAGGTAGCGGGCGACCGCGCGCACAGCCGCCATGTTGCTCGAATAATCCATGCGGGTCGGCCCCAACACGCCGAGTCGCGCGACCCCGCCCCCGGGTCCCGCGTAGCCGCTCGCGAGCACGCTCGTCTCGCCGAGACCGAAACCGCTGTTCTCGCTGCCGATGCGTGCGACGACGCGCGTCTCATCCGGATCCATCTCGCCGATGAGGTTCAGCAGGGTGACCTGCTCCTCGATGGCTTCGAGCACGGGATAGATGGACCCGGAGAAGTCGCGCTCGGTGCGCGCGAGGTTTGCGGCGCCGGCGAGCACGAGCCGCTCGTCGCGACTCGCCGCAACCTGCTCGGCGAGGTTCGCCAGGATGGGACGGGCGACCTCACGCAGTTCGGGGGCGATCGTCTCGGGCAGCGCGTCGAGGACGGCGCCCGCACCCTGCAGGGCGACACCGTCGAGCGCCACGTTGACACTCTCGCGAAGGCGCGCGAGCACCTCCGGGTCGTCCGTGTGCGGGATCTCGACCGTGCTCTGGTCGACGCGCCCCGTGTCGGTGATGAGCACCGTCATGACGCGCGTCGGCGCCAGCGAGACGAGCTCGATGTGGCGCACCCGGGAGACGCCGAACGTCGGGTACTGGGCGAGCGCCACCTGGTTGGTGAGCTGAGACAGCAGACGCACGGTGCGCCGCAGCACCTCGTCGAGGTCGGATGCCTCCCCGAGGAACGACTCGATCGCGTTGCGCTGGGCGGTGCTCAGCGGTCGGAGCTCGGTGAGCTGGTCGACGAATACGCGGTATCCCTTGTCGGTGGGGATGCGCCCGGACGATGTGTGGGGGGCGGCGATGAGGCCGTCCTCCTCCAGCTGAGCCATGTCGTTGCGGATCGTGGCCGAGGAGACGCCGAACGAGTGACGT
>JAEYUT010000016.1 GCA_023432305.1 Actinomycetes bacterium | reverse complement strand
ACGGCCGATGACCACGACACGGGGCGCCCGGGGGGGGGCGCCCCTTCTCGTCTCCGGATGCGAACCGGATCAGAACTCGTAGTCGACGCACGAGCGCGCCGACACGACCGACTTGATGAAGCCGGCGGCCTCCACGTGCGCGGGGTGCACCTGGTACGCGGCAAGGTCCTCGCGCGAGGCGAACACCGAGTTGAGCACCACATCCCAGTTGCCGTCGGTCTCGTTCACATCGATGCCCACCTCGATGAGCTCCGCGGCGAGCTGACCCTGGAGGCTCTCGAGCCGCTCGCGGATGCCCTCCGCGTCGGCGGCGCGCTGGGCGGCGTCCTCGGAGGCGAGCTTCCAGGAGACGATGTGGCGGATCATGCGGTGTTCTCTCTTTCGTCGAGAGCGCGTCGGAGCCGGGCGGGGTCGACGCGCCAGATGGTGTGCACGCGGTCGTCGATCAGCAGAACGGGGATCTCCTCCGCGTACTGGACCATGAGCGCCTCATCGTCGAGGATGCTGCGCTCCTCGAGCTCGAGACCGCGCTCAGCGGCGATCTCGAGGACGATCGCACGGGCGTCATCGCACAGGTGACATCCGGGCTTTCCGAGAAGGGTGAGGCGCGGGGCGGGCACACACCTAGACTATGTGGGTCATGCCCGAGGAACAGCCCGCACCGTCGCCGCGCCCGGTGATCGCGTTCTTCGACGTCGACAACACGCTCATGCGCGGCGCGAGCATCTTCCATGTGGGCCGTGAGGCCTGGGTGCAGGGCATGGTCGGCTGGCGCGATCTGATGCGCTTCGCCTGGCAGCAGCGCCGCTTCACGAAGGTGGGCGAGAACCACCACCACATGGCGTCGGCCCGCGAACGCGCGCTCGGCATCATCGCCGGCCACCACGAGCACAAGGTGCGCGAAATCGGCGAGGCCATCTGGGAGGAGCGCCTCGCCCCCCGGATGTGGCCCGAGACGGTCGCGCTCGCCCACGAGCACCTCGCGAAGGGCCACCAGGTGTGGCTCGTCTCGGCGACCCCCACCGAGGTGGGCCAGATCATCGCCGAGAAGCTCGGACTCACGGGTGCGATCGGCACCGATGTCGAGAAGGTCGATGGGCACTACACCGGGCGCCTCCAGGGCACTGTCATGCATGGGGAGCAGAAGGCCATCGCCGCCCGCGCGCTCGCGGCGGAGATCGGCGCGGATCTCGACGCGTCGTGGGCGTACTCGGACAGCCGCAACGACATCCCGCTGCTGAAGCTCGTGGGCAACCGCATCGCCGTGAACCCCGACACCGGCCTCGCGCGCTACGCCGCCGAGCACGGCTGGCCCACGATGACGCTCGACCCCGCGTCCATCAAGGCCCAGCTCAAGCGCGTGCGCCGCGACGCGAAGCGCATCAAGCCCGCCTGACCCCCGCGCTCGCAGTCGCCCCGCCGGGGTCCGCCATCGTCTGAGGGCCCCTGCAGCCACGACTGGGCCGCCTGGGCCCGGAGACGACAGAGCCCCAGGCCTCACGGCCCGGGGCTCACGCGCTCACTTCTTGTTGCGACGCTGGTGGCGAGTCTTGCGAAGCAGCTTGCGGTGCTTCTTCTTCGCCATGCGCTTGCGACGCTTCTTGATGACTGAACCCATAGTTCACCTCAATCGTTCGTATCTCGGACCCCTGGTCCGTACGACCGCGGGAAGCCTAACCGGGAGATTCTATCAAAGCCCCACAGGGGCCTGCTCCAGACAGAGCTGCGAACGCGCCGGCTCAGCCCGCGCGCACATCCGAATCGGTCATGCCGATCACCTGCGCGACCGCCGACTCGGGGATGCGGTAGGAGCGCCCGAAGCGCACCGCGGGCAGCTCACCCGAGTGAACGAGACGGTAGACGGTCATGCTCGAGACCCGCATCATGTCCGCGACCTCCTGAACCGTCAGGAAGCGCATGTCCGAGAAGTCGCGAACCATTTCCGCCTCTGTGCATCGATGTTGTGGATGTGACTCGTGTGACTGATGTGACTCGAGTGCTCTGCCACAGAGTAGAGGCAACAGCCGACCCCTGTCCAGAGACCCTGCCCCGCACCCGATCGCCCGTGCGACGCTGAGGCGATGAAGATGCTGGCGGCGTACTTCGGCGCTCAGCGACAGCCGATGACCCAGCTCGCCAAATCCGCGGTCGCGTCGATCGCGGCATGGATCTTCGCGAGCTGGGTCATCACCGGAACACCACCCGTCTTCGCCGCGATCGCCGCACTGCTCGTGGTGCAGCCGAGCGTGAACCAGTCAGCCGCCAAGGCGATCGAGCGCTCCGTGGGGGTGATCTCCGGCGTCGGGGTCGCATCCGGACTCACCGTCATCTTCGGCCAGGAGCCCTGGGTCGCGTACATCGCCGTGACCGCCGCGCTCGCGCTCGCCTGGCTGCTTCGGATGCCGCCAGGCACCACATACCAGATCGCCGTCTCGGCCCTGCTGGCGATCGCGATCGGCTCCTCCACTCCCAACTACGCGGTCGACCGAATCGTCGAGACGATCATCGGCGCGGCCACCGGATTCGTCGTCAACCTCATCATCGTGCCGCCCGTCGCGCTCCCTCCCGCTGAGCAGGCCGTCTCCGCTCTCGGCGAGGAGGTCGCGAAATCGATGGAGCGCCTCTCAGCCAGTTTCACCTCGGCCCAGACGCCGGCGAAGCTGGAGGAGCTGATGATCACGGTGCGCCTGCTGCGCCCGATGGTCGCGACCGCCGACCAGGCGATCCTCGACGCCCAGGATTCGCTCACCCTGAACCCCCGCGGGCGAAAGCACCGCGAGAGACTCGAGCGGGTCGAAACCACCCGCAACCTGATGCGACCCATCGTCTCCCAGGTGATGGGGATGACGCGGGCCGTCTACGACCACTACGACGCGACGCTCGCAAGCGACCCGAGCACCGGTGAGATCGCCGACCAGCTCCAGCAGGCAGCACAGGAGGTGCGGCGCCGGTCTGCGGATCCGGGAACCTCATCCGCCGGCAGCGACGCGACCGACCTCGGCGAGCGGTTCCCCCTCGTCAGCGCACCACCCGAACAGCGCATGCCAGCACCCGACCACTGGATCCTCATCGGATCTCTGCTGGAAGACCTGGGGCGCATCCGCGGCGAGCTCGCCCCGCACGACTGACAGGCGCGGGTCAGCCCTTGCGGCGGCGAGGCAGCTTCTCGGAGACCCGCTGGCGCGCGCCCTCGATCTTCTCCTGCGCGGACTCGAACGCGGAACGCGCGGCGTTCGCCGTCTCCGCGGCGGTGCGCCCGAGTCGGTCGCCGAACTCGGCCCCCGCCCACGCGGCGTAGACGGTGGTCGCGCCCGACGCGTCCTTGCCGACGGTGAAATCGGTGAACGGCTCGAGCCACACCTCGACCTCCTCGAGCGGACTCGCGTCGAGGCGGTAGAAGCGGTGCTGCCCTTCCTCGCGGACGGCCACCAGGCCGTGCTCGCGCAGCACCTTCAGGTGCTTCGAGACAGTCGGCTGCGCGACACCGAGCTCGGTGACGAGATCGCCCACCGACATCTCCCCTCGGCTCTCCAGAAGGGAGCGAAGGATCTCGCGTCGCGTGCCATCTGAGAGGACGTCGAAGATGTCGGCCATTCCGACAGGATAGCCAGGCGATTCCGGGAGTACCATTTGCTGTTCCGACCCGTGAGCAGAAGGAGAGCCGTGCGCGCCACGACGGTGCGGCGAGATCCGTTCATCGCCCGTGCGTCCCGGCGCATCGGCGACTTCGCGACGATCACCCCCGCGCGCTTCGCGATCGCGGTGTTCGCAAGCCTCGTGATCCTGTTCACGATCCTGTTCTCGCTGCCCATCGCGACCGCCGACGGAACGAGCCCGGACCTCATCGACGCGCTCTTCACGGCCGTTTCGGTCATCTGCGTCACCGGTCTCTCGACGGTCGACATGGCGACGTTCTGGTCGCCCTTCGGGCACGTTCTCGTGTTCATCGGGGTCGAGATCGGCGGCATCGGGGTGCTGACAGTGGCCTCCATCCTCGGCCTCATCATCAGCCGGCGCATGGGTCTGCGACAGAAGCTCATGGCAGCGGGCGACGCGAACCCGCTGCGCATCCGCCGCGGCCCGATCGCGGAAGGCCAGGCGGTGCGCCTCGGCGAGACGCGCAACCTGCTCGCGACAGTCGCCGTGAGCGTCGTCGTCATCGAACTCGCCATCGCGGCGATCATCTTCCCCCGCCTGCTCATCGCGGGCGTCGATCCGCTGAGCGCACTGTGGGAG
>JAEYUT010000373.1 GCA_023432305.1 Actinomycetes bacterium | reverse complement strand
CCGCTGGAGAGCAGCGCGCCGCTCAGCAGCGCGCCGACCACGAGCGCGAGAGCGCCGACGACGAAGACCGTGAGACCGATCACGAGCGCCTTCGCCAGCACCGTCGAGATGCGGCCGGGGGCGGCCGCAAGGCTCGAGCGGATCATGCCCGTGCCGTACTCGCCGGTGATGACGAGGCAGCCGAGCACCGCCGCGATGAGCACCGTGAACCCGACGACGATCGTGTTCGCGAGCGTCCAGTTGTATGAGCCGAAGTCGACGGAGGCATCGCCTGCGCCCTCGATGCCGAGCACGAGGGAGATGAGCACGGGCACACCCGCCGTCATGAGCGCGATGAGGCCGAGGCACCACCAGGTGGAGCGCAGCGTCACGAGCTTGACCCACTCGGAGCGGATGATGCCGCCCGAGGTCAGGCGCGTCGTGGGTCGGGTTCGTTCGATGGTCGCGGTCATGCCGCACCTCCCGCGTGGTATTCGACCTCGTCCTGGGTGAGGGCGAGGTAGGCGTCTTCGAGGGAGCCCGCGACGGGCGCGAGCTCGTGCAGCACGATGCCGCCGTGGGCGGCGAGCTCGCCGATGCGCTCGGATGCGAGACCGGTGACGAGCAGCCCGCTCGCATCGGGTGCGGCGGTGGCGCCTTCGGCGGTCACCGCGGCGATGAGCTGCTCAGCCTGCGGGGTGCGCACGCGCACGGCCCGCTGTCCGGCGGCGGACGCGACGATCTCGGCGACGGGGGCGTCGGCGATCACGCGGCCGCGTCCCAGCACGATGATGTGGTCCGCCGTCTGCGCCATCTCGCTCATGAGGTGGCTGGACAGGAACACGGTGCGCCCCTCGGAGGCGAGGTGGCGGGCGAGGCGGCGCACCCAGATGACGCCCTCGGGGTCGAGCCCGTTGACCGGCTCATCGAGGATGAGAGTCGCCGGGTCGCCGAGGAGCGCGGCGGCGATGCCGAGACGCTGGCCCATGCCGAGGGAGAAGCCCTTCACGCGCTTGCCGGCGACGGCATCGAGCCCCGTGAGGCCGATGACCTCGTCGACGCGCGCGTTCGAGATGCCGTGGGTCGCCGCGAGCGCGCGCAGGTGGCCGCGCGCGGAGCGCCCCGGGTGCACAGCCTTCGCGTCGAGGAGCACGCCGACCTCGTGGAGGGGGGCCTCGAGCTCGGCGTAGCTGCGGCCGTTGACGGTGACGGATCCCGCGCTCGGGCGGTCGAGTCCGACGATCATGCGCATGGTGGTGGATTTGCCGGCCCCGTTCGGGCCGAGGAAGCCGGTCACGCGACCGGGCTGGACGGTGAAGCTCACGTCATCGACGGCGAGCCGAGCGCCGTACCGTTTGGACAGGTTCTGGGCGTGGATCATGTGGGGAACTCCATGAGCCCAGCCTGTCCGAGATCCGGTGCGGGCGGCAGGGGGAAGGCCCCCGAATCATCCGGAGGGATGACGCCATCGGCGCATCGGGCCGACCCGACGCGCTCAGGCGGCCTGGAGAGTGTGCGAGTCGAGGATCGTGTAGCTGTAGCCCTGCTCGGCGAGGAAGCGCTGGCGGTTCTGTGCGAAGTCCTGGTCCACGGTGTCGCGCGCGACGAGGGTGTAGAAGTTGGCGGGCAGACCCGACTTCTTCGGGCGGAGCAGGCGTCCGAGGCGCTGCGCCTCCTCCTGACGGGAGCCGAACGAACCGGACACCTGGATCGCGACCGTCGCTTCCGGCAGGTCGACCGAGAAGTTGGCGACCTTCGACACGACGAGCACCTTGGTGGTGCCATCGCGGAACTCCTGGAACAGGCGCTCGCGCTCCGCCACGGGCGTCGATCCGGTGAGCTGCGGGGCCCCGAGCGCCTCGGAGAGCTCCTCGATCTGGTCGAGGTACTGGCCGATCACGAGGATCTGCTCGCCCTCGTGCTTGGCGACGAGATCCTTCACCACCTGCAGCTTCGCGGGCGCGGTCGCCGCGAGACGGTAGCGCTCGTCGTCGGCGCTCGCCGCGTACTCGAGGCGGGCCTCCTGCGGCAGGTCGATGCGCACCTCGTAGCAGGAGGCGGGCGAGATGAAGCCCTGGGCCTCGATCTCCTTCCAGGGCGCGTCGAAGCGCTTCGGGCCGATCAGGCTGAAGACGTCGGATTCGCGGCCGTCCTCCCGCACGAGCGTCGCGGTGAGGCCGAGGCGCCGGCGCGCCTGCAGCTCGGCAGTCAGCTTGAAGACGGGCGCGGGCAGCAGGTGCACCTCGTCGTACACGATGAGGCCCCAGTCGAGCGCGTCGAGAAGTGCCAGGTGGGCGTACTCGCCCTTCCGCTTGGCGGTGAGGATCTGGTAGGTCGCGATCGTGACGGGCTTGATCTCCTTCGACTGGCCCGAGTACTCGCCGATCTCGTCCTCGGTGAGGGTGGTGCGCTTGAGCAGCTCCGCGCGCCACTGGCGGGCGGAGACGGTGTTGGTGACGAGGATGAGCGTGTTGGTGTCGGCAGCGGCCATGGCGCCCGCTCCGACGAGGGTCTTGCCCGCGCCGCAGGGGAGCACGACGACGCCGGAGCCGCCGGCGAAGAAGTTGTCGACGGCGAGGCGCTGGTAGGGGCGCAGCTCCCAGCCGTCCTCGACGAGGTCGATGTCGTGTGGGGTTCCGGGGGTGTAGCCCGCGTGGTCTTCGGCGGGCCAGCCGATCTTCAGCAGCTCCTGCTTGACCTGGCCTCGCGCCCACGGCTGCAGCGTCCACTCGGTGGAGCTGCGGCGGATGCCGAGGAACGGGCCGATCTTCGTGTTGCGGGTGACTTCGGCGAGCACGGCGGGATCGGTGGCGCGGATGACGAGCTCACCGGACTGGGCGTCGCCGCCCTCGGCGGGCTCGTCGCGCGCGATGATGAGCCGGCCGTATCGCCCCACGGTCTCCTCGATGTCGATCGCGACCGTCTGCGGCACGGGGAACTTCGCGTAGCGCTCGAGCGTGTCGAGCATCTGGTCGGCGGTGTGGCCGGCCGCGCGCGCGTTCCACAGCCCGAGCTTGGTGATGCGGTAGGTGTGCACATGTTCGGGGGCGCGTTCGAGCTCGGCGAAGACCGCGAGCTCGTGGCGAGCCTCTTCCGCCTCCGGGTGCGCCACCTCGAGGAGCACGGTGCGGTCGCTTTGAACGATGAGCGGTCCATTCACAACCGACCACCCTATCCGCGCCCCCTCCGAGGGTGCAGGATCGGCTGCCGATCAGGCGGGGGCGACTTCGGTGATGTGCGAGAGAGGCAGCGTGCGCTCGATGTCGGCTCGGCGGTCGCGCGCACGCAGTCGGCCCCCTGCCAGCCCCGCGGGTTCGAGCATGTAGGTGACCTCGGAGTCGTCGGGCATGCGGACCGTCACCCGCACCTCGAGTCTGTTGCGGATCGCGAGCTCCAGCTGGCGGGCATTCCACGCGGCACCGGATTCGGCGGGCTGTTCGGCGGCGGCGGCGCGCAGGCGCTCGACGAGCGCGACCACGGCATCCGGGGCGTCGGTCCGGGGGCGCTCGCGTTCCGGCGTCCGGCGGCGGAGGTGCTGGATCGTGCCCGACTCGTCCTCGAACACGACGGGGTAGCGCGCGTCGACGAGAGCCCAGTAGAGCGCCTCGGCGTCGAACCGGCTGACCACCCGGTGCTCGCCCGCACGGCGCAGCCCGAGCGGGTTCAGCGCCTGATCGATCGCCAGCTGCCCGATGAGCGCCGCATCGTCGCCGCGCACATAGGCGTGCGCGTACGGTTCGTCGGCGCTGTGCTCTGTTCCCACTCGCAGGCTGCCGAAGCGCTCGGCGGTCTCCGTGAGCAGATAGTCGAGCGGCTGAGGGATGCCGGTGAGCGAGATCTCGGAGAGGAACGCGCGCAGATTCTCGATGGTCGCGCCGGCGGTGAGGGCGCGGGTCACGGAGGCCGATGTCACCCGGTAGCTGGAGGCCATGCCCACGGCTTCGACGTCGGCGAGCTCGCGCACCCGCGCGTCGATGTCGGACGCGAGCGGCCCGGGGGCGATGAGCGAGAGGTCGTGCTGGATGTACACCTGGCGCACATCGGCGGGGAACAGGGCGCCGACGGCGGCGGCGGCGGCATCCGGTCCGTCGGCGAGGAGCGCCGAGCCGGGGCTCGAGGGGATGCCGTCGCCGATGACGCCGAGCGCCTCGGCCGCACGGGTGGCGCGTGTGGCGTTCTCCTCGAGCCAGACGCCGCCGGCGGGGTAGAGCCAGTCGAGGAACTCGAGCAGCCCGTCGCCCCACCGCGCATGAGCCCGAACGCGCAGGTGGGAGCGCAGCTCCTCCGGCAGCTTCTCGAACCAGGCGCCCGCGAGCGCGGCCCAGCGCTCCACGCGCGGGAGCTCACGCCAGTCGATCGATCGGGGTGCCGCGCGCCAAGCCCCGCCCTCGGCGGTGACGAGCTGGGCGGCCGTGGCGATGTCGAAGAGGTCGTGCAGCTCGTCGTCTGCGGTGCTCGTCGCGGCGAGCAGTCGGCGCCAGTCGGGAAGCGCGGTGCCGCCGCGCTGCAGGAGGCGCGCGGGTTCGCTCTCGAGCGCGTTCACGAGCTCGCCGACAGCGACGACGACGGCGAACGCGCGGTCGGCTGCGGCGCGGTCCGCCTTCGCCTGGTCCGCGTCGGCGACGGCTTCGAGCGAGACGGGCGGGGTGAGGTCGATGAGCTCGTCGGGGGAGGGGAGCTCGCGCTCGGGCCAGCTCTCCAGCTGCTCGACGACGGGACCCCAGGGCGCAGTGCCGCCTGCGCTCCCATCCACGAGGGCGAGGGTGCCGAGGATCGCAAGCGCGTCGTCGACGTCGGAGCGCTTCATGTCGAGATGCGCGGCGATGCGGTCGGCATCGGGCATCTCGCCCTCGGCGGCGAGTCGACCGCTCGCGACGAGCACGGCGAGCGTGGGGCGGTCGAGGTGCTCGAGCGCGCCCTGGAGCGACGCCGGCTCGAGCAGCGACTCCGCGAGGTCGAAGATGTCCCGGATGGCCTGCTCGCGCACGGGGCGCGCGCGCAGCAGCCGGATGAGGGCATCGTCGTCAAGCGTTCGCAGCCAGGCAGCGAACGCGAGAGCCGAACTGCTAGCGGCCGCCATCCCGGGCGATCCGTCGGCGGCGGACGACAGTGACGATGATGAACGTGAGGATGAGGAGGAACGCGAGCGGCAGTCCGAAGTAGCCCACCCCGAGCACGGCGGGCCACACGCCCGTCGACATGTCGGTGCCGGAGCTGGAGCCGATGAGCGTCGCGGCGATCGCGATGACGGCGAGACCGACCACACCGGCGATCATGCTCGCGAGCACGCGTTCGATACGATTGAGCGGGACAGGGGCGTTCTCGGGCACGAGACAACACTATGCCCCGCGTCCGATCCACCCCACCAGCGAAAGAGGTCCGGAATGCCCACCGGAAGAGTGAAGTTCTACGACGAAGAGAAGGGCTTCGGCTTCGTCACGTCCGATGACGGCCAGGAGGTCTTCCTGCACGCCTCGGCGCTCCCCGCGGGAGCCATCGTCAAGGCGGGAACCCGTCTCGAGTTCGGAATCGCCGACGGACGCAAGGGAGCCCAGGCGCTCTCGGTGCGCGTGCTCGACGCTCCCGTGAGCCTCTCGAAGCTCAACCGGAGGTCGGCCGATGACATGGCCGTCGTCGTGGAGGACCTCGTGAAGCTGCTTGACGGCATCGGGGCGAACCTGAAGCGCGGTCGCTACCCGGATCGCGCTCACGGTGCGAAGATCGCCGCGGTGCTGCGTCGCGTCGCCGACGATCTGGAAGCCTGAGCATGTCGGACGAGCGCGTGAGGATCGCCCAGTCGGCGCTCGCCGAGTTCACCCGCCCGGGTGAGGTGGGCGAGCTGCTGTCGCAGACCGACCAGGGTGACGGCGTCACGACTCTCGCCTTCCGCGCGACTCTGCGCGGCTACCCCGGCTGGCAGTGGGCGGTGAGCGTCGCCGAGATCGACGGCGCAGCACCCACCGTGCTCGAATCGGAGCTCGTGCCGGGCGACGGTGCGCTTCTGGCTCCCGACTGGGTGCCGTGGTCGGAGCGCCTGGAGG
>JAEYUT010000355.1 GCA_023432305.1 Actinomycetes bacterium | reverse complement strand
CCACGGTCCTTCGTTTCTCGAAGGGCTCCGTCGGCAACGAGTACGAAGCCGTGCGTCGCACCTCGGATGGGGTCGACGTTCTGCGCGAGGCGCCGCACCGCGACGTGCTGATCGTCGCAGTCGGCCCGATGGCCGGCACCGCGCTCAAGGTCGCAGACCGTCTCGCCGACCAGGGGATCGGCGCCACCGTCGTCGACCCGCGCTGGGTGATCCCCGTGCCGACGAGCATCGTCGAGCTCGCGCGGGAGCACCGGCTTGTGGTGTCGATCGAGGACGGCATCCGCGTCGGCGGCGTGGGCACGCGCATCCGTCAGGATCTGCGCGCGGCCGGCGTCGACACGGCAGTCGACGAGCTCGGACTGCCGGACGAGTTCATCGACCACGCCAGCCGCGACGAGATCCTCGCCGACGCAGGTCTCACCGACCAGCACATCGCGCGCGACATCGTGGCGCAGGTTCTCGGCACCCGGATCCCGGTCGCACGCCCGCTGCCAGCCGACGTCGTCGACACGGCCGAGTTCCACGCTCCGCGGGAATAGCGGCCGCTCCTTCGCAGTTGCACTGACGGTGGCCGTTCCCAGCCCGCTCCCCGTCGGGGCGGAGCAGAATCGACGGTCTGACCGTTCGCGCGATGAGCGCCCAGCAGCACCACCACCGGAGGACACGTGACGGAGACGACCCAGACGCCTGCGACCGCGGATTCCGTGGCCCCCGCCCGCGGGGATCGACTCGACGCCAATGCTCGTCGCGCGCTCGTCCTGCTTCTCGCGGCGACGTTCGTGACGTTCCTGAACGAGACGCTGATGAGCGTGGCGATCCCCGACATCATGGCGGACCTCGGCGTCTCGGCCTCCACGGGCCAGTGGCTCACCACGGCCTTCGCGCTCACGATGGCGGTCGTCATCCCGACCACGGGCTGGCTGCTGCAGCGATTCTCCACGCGCACGCTCTTCGTCGCGGCGCTCGCGCTGTTCGTGACCGGAACCTTCGTCGCCGCTGTAGGCCCCACCTTCTCGGTGCTCGTCATCGGGCGCGTCATCCAGGCCAGCGGCACCGCCGTGATGATGCCGCTCATGATGACGACCGTCCTCGAGATCGTACCGCGCACGAGCCGAGGGCGCATCATGGGGCGCATCGCGATCGTGATGTCGATGGCACCTGCGCTCGGCCCCGCCGTCTCGGGTGTGCTGCTGACCGTGCTGTCGTGGCGCGGCCTCTTCTGGGTGATGCTCCCGCTCGCTGGCGCCATGCTCGTCATCGGCGCGCTCAGCGTCCCCAACGTCTCGGAGACGCGCCGCGTGCCGATCGACGTGCTCTCGGTGATCCTCTCGGCCATCGGCTTCAGCGGCGTCGTCTACGGACTCTCCAGCCTCGGCGAATCCGCGGGGGAGAGCACGCTGATGCCCCCGTGGATCCCGATCGTCGTCGGCGTCGCCGCTCTCGCCGTGTTCGTGCTGCGCCAGCTGCGCCTGCAGAAGGACGACCGCGCCTTCCTCGACCTGCGCACCTTCCGCTCGCCCCAGTTCACCGCAGCGCTCATCATGCTCGCGGTGGCGATGATGTCGCTCTTCGGCACCGTCATCCTGCTGCCGCAGTACCTGCAGAACGCGCTCGGGCATCCGCCCGTCGTCGTCGGCATGCTGCTGCTCCCAGGCGGTCTCATCTCCGGTCTCCTCGGGCCGATCGTGGGTCGGCTCTACGATCGCGTCGGACCTACCCCGCTTCTCGTGCCGGGATCGATCGTGCTCAGCGGATCTCTGTGGGCGATGGCGATGCTGTTCGGCGATGCGACGCCGCTGTGGGTTGTGCTGGCCTGCCACATCGCGATGAGTCTCGGGCTCGCGTTCCTGTTCACGCCGCTGTTCTCGACCGGGCTCGGCTCGCTCGACCGACGCCTGTACTCGCACGGCAGCGCGACGGTCTCCACCCTCCAGCAGGTCGCTGGTGCGGCGGGAACGGCGCTCTACATCGCGCTGCTGGCAGTCGGCATCCTCGGCGCGGGGGGCGAGCACGTCGCCACCGCGAGCCCGGCGCAGATCGCTGCGGGAGTGCACACCGCATTCATGGCGGGAGGCTTCATCTCGCTCGCTGTCGTCGCACTGAGCTTCTTCGTCCGCGCCCCGAAGGATGTCCCCGTCGCGCAGGGGCCCGCGGGTCACTGATCCCGCTCACCGGCACAGGGAGTATCCTCCCCGGCATGCTGGGCATCGGATCGATCGTCATCCGCGTCACCGACCTCGCCGGACAGCGCGCGTTCTGGGAGCGGGCCCTCGACTACGTGGCACGGGAGCCCGTGGAGGATGACTTCGTCATCCTCCAGCCGCGGACGGGCCAGGGTGTCAGCATCTCGCTCGACGTGGTGCCGTCACCCCGCATGCTGCCGCCGCGCATCCACCTCGACCTGTACGCCGACGATCAGCTCGCGGAGGTCGAGCGTCTCGCAACGCTCGGTGCGCGTGAGGTGCACTGGGACGGGCGTCCCGATGACGCCGACTACATCATCATGGAGGACCCGGAAGGCAACCGGTTCTGCGTGATCGACGCGCCGGGATGGAGTGACACCGCAGACGACTGAGGGCCGCCCACCGCAGATGCGGCGGACGGCCCTCGGGCTCACAGCGATCGGCTACGCCACGCCGCGGATCGGCGGGTTGTGGAACGTGCCGCCGAATGCCTTCTCGCTCGCACCCTCACGGTCGAGGTACGGGGTCACGCCGCCCATCTGGAACGGCCACCCCGCGCCCATGATCATGCAGAGATCGATGTCCTCGGGGCCGGCGACGACCTTCTCCTCGAGCATGCGGTGGATCTCATCGGCGAGGCCGACCTGCAGACGCTCGCGCAGCTGCTCGGGTGTGAGCGCCACCGCATCCGCGGGACGGTGCTTGCGGACGATCTCGATCGCCTTCTTGTCGTAGCCCTTGATCTTGCCCTTGGCGTCCTTCTCGAAGATCGCACCGTACTCGGCGAGCTCATGCAGCGCGGGGCTGTCGAAGAAGCGCTCCGGGAACGCGTTGTGGTGCGTGTCGAGGACGTGCGCGCCCACCTTGAGGCCCACGAGGTCGAGCAGCACGAACGGATCCATCGGCAGACCGAACGGGCGGGCCGCCTCGACGACATCCTCGAAGGATGCGCCCTGCTCGACCGCGTGCATAGCCTCGCCGAGGACCTTCGCGAGAACGCGGTTCACGACGAAGCCGGGGCTGTCGGTCGTGATGACGGCGGTCTTCTTCAGCTTCGCCGCGGTCGCCATGGCGGTCGCGAGCGCGACATCCGTGGTCTTCGGGGTCTTGACGACCTCGATGAGAGGCATGACCGCCACCGGGTTGAAGAAGTGGAAGCCGACGAGCCGCTCCGGGTGCGTCAGCTTCGCGCCGATCTGCTCCACAGAGAGCGAGGAGGTGTTGGTCGCGAGGATCGCCTCGGGGGAGATGTACTGCTCGACGTCAGCGAAGACGTCCTGCTTCACACCCAGCTCCTCGAAGACCGCCTCGATGACCCAGTCGCAGTCGGCGAAGTCGGCCTTGTCGGTGGTGCCCGAGACGAGCGCCTTGAGGCGGTTCGCCTCGTCGCTGTCAATGCGGCCCTTGTCGAGCAGCTCGTCGATCTCGCTGCGGATGTAGTCCAGACCCTTGTCGACGCGCGCCTGGTCAAGATCGGTGATGACGACCGGCACCTGAAGGCGGCGCACGAAGAGGAGGGCGAACTGGCTGGCCATGAGGCCCGCGCCGATGACGCCCACCTTCGTCACCTTCTGCGCGAGCTCCTTGTCGGGAGCTCCCGCGGGGCGCTTCGCGCGCTTCTGAACGAGGTTGAACGCGTAGATGGAGGCGCGGAACTGGTCGCCCGCGATGAGTTCCGCGAGAGCGGCGTCCTCGGCGAGGAATCCGGTCTTCTTATCGGTGTTCTTCGCGGCCTTCAGCAGCTCGAGCGCTTTGTACGGGCTCTTCGCCACCTCGCCGATGCGGCTCTTGAGCGTCTTCTCCGCGATGCCGATCGCGATGTCCCACTTGGCGAGGCGCTCGAGCTTGCCGGGCTCGTTCTTGCGCTTGACCTTCGTCGAGCCGGTGAGCACGCTGTCCGCCCACGCGATGGAGTTCTCGAGGAAGTTCGCCGGACCGAACATCGCGTCCGCGATGCCGAGCTCGAAGGCCTGCGGACCCTTGAGCATGCGGTTGTTCTTGAGCGGGTTCGAGATGATCACCTCGAGCGCGTTCTCGATGCCGATGAGGTTCGGCAGCAGCCAGGCGCCGCCCCATCCGGGGATGAGTCCGAGGAACACCTCGGGCAGCGCCAGTGCGGGGATCGACGAATCGATGGTGCGGTAGTCGGCATTGAGAGCGATCTCGACACCGCCGCCGAGGGCGAGGCCGTTGATGAACGCGAACGACGGCACACCCAGCTCGCCGAGCTTGCCGAGCGTCTGGTGGCCGAGTTGCGCCATCAGGACGCCGGTCTCGTGATCCTGGATCTCGCCCACGCGCGACAGGTCGGCACCGGCAGCGAGGATGAACGGCTTGCCGGTGATCGCCACCGCGTGGATCTCGCCCGCCCTGCCGCGCGCGGCGAGCTCGTCCAGACGCTCCCCGAGCTCGATGAGCGTGGCGGGCCCGAGGGTGTTCGGGCGGGTGTGGTCGCGGCCGTTGTCGAGCGTGATGAGGGCGAGCACCTTGCCGCTCGGCAGAGGGATGTCGCGCACGTAGGAGTGCGAGATCACCTCGTCCGGGTCGAGTGCGACGAGCTTGGCGAAATCGGATCCGCTGTAGTCGGGCAGGCTGCTCATTCTCACTTCTTTCCCTTGTAGTGGGGGTTCTCCCAGATGACCGTGCCGCCCTGACCGAGGCCGACGCACATCGCCGTGACGCCGTAGCGCACGTCGGGGCGCTCCTCGAACTGCCGCGCGAGCTGGATCATGAGTCGCACGCCGGAGGATGCGAGCGGGTGGCCGATGGCGATCGCGCCGCCCCACGGGTTGACCCGCGGATCGTCGTCGTCGATGCCGAAGTGGTCGAGGAACGAGAGCACCTGAACGGCGAACGCCTCGTTGAGCTCGAACAGACCGATGTCGTCGATCGTGAGGCCCGCCTTGCGCAGCGCCTTCTCCGTGGAGGGAACGGGGCCGAGACCCATGACCTCCGGCTCGACGCCCGCGAAGGCGAACGAGACCATGCGCATCTTGACAGGCAGGTTGAGGTCGCGGGCCGCTGCTTCGCTCGCGATGAGCGACACCGTGGCGCCGTCGGTGAGCGGGGACGCGTTCCCCGCGGTGACGCGCCCGTGCGGGCGGAACGGCGTCTTGAGTCCCGCGAGTCCCTCGAGGGTCGTCTCGGGGCGCATGCCCTCGTCCTGGGTCGCGAGGCCCCATCCGCTCTCGCTCTTGATGGCGACGGGAATGAGGTCGGGCTGGATCTTGCCGGCCGCGTAGGCGGCCGCGAGCTTCTGCTGGCTGCCGAGGGCGAAGCGGTCGCTGCGCTCCTTCGTGAGCTGCGGGAAGCGGTCGTGCAGACGCTCGGCGGTGTTGCCCATGTTGAGCGAGTCGGGGGAGACGAGCTTCTCGGCGAGGAAGCGCGGGTTGGGGTCGGCGTTGAAGCCCATGGGGTGGCGACCCATGTGCTCGACGCCGCCGGCGATGCCGATGTCGTAGGCGCCGAACGCGATGGCACCCGCGATGGTCGTGACGGTCGTCATGGCGCCGGCGCACATGCGGTCGAGGGCGTAGCCGGGCACCGTGGTGGGCAGTCCGGCGAGGATCGCCGCCGTGCGACCGAGCGTGAGTCCCTGGTCGCCTTCCTGCGTGGTCGCGGCGATCGCCACATCGTCCACGCGGTCCTTGGGCAGGTTGGGGTTGCGCTCGAGGAGGCCGATCATCGCCTTGACGATGAGGTCGTCGGCACGGGTGTTCCAGTACTGACCCTTCTCACCGGCACGACCGAAGGGGGTGCGAACCCCATCCACGAACACGACGTCTGATCGAAGGGCCGAAGGTGCTTGGGCCACGATGCCTCCTTGCGGTTGGGGTCGGATGCGCGCACGGGAGCACGCATCGGGGTTGCGTCGATCCTATGCAGACTCTCCAAGACGCGCCCGAATCGTTGCAGGGTTTCCTACGAAGCCTCGGCGGACTCCTGCGCGTCCCCTTGGAGTGCCTCGACAAACGCCGTCGCGATGAGCTCGGCGACCTCATCTGCCTGCCAGGGGCGGGCGCCGAGCCCCGTGAGAGCCGCGGCGATCGCCTGCGGTGTGAGCTCGGCGGGGGGAGCCCACGCCACGCGGCGCAGGGTGTCCGGGGTGAGCAGATTCTCGACAGGAAGCTGGAGCTCTTCGGCGCGCGCGGTGACGGCGGCGCGGGCGAGCTTGAGGCGACGGTCTGCGTCTGGGTTCTTGTCCGCCCAGGCGCGCGGCGCGGGGATCCCATCGCCTGCGACTCGCATCGACGGCGGCTGGGGATCGGCTGCGCCCGCCTCGAACGCAGCCCACCAGCGATCGATCTCGCGACGGCTCGCTCGACCGGTGAACTCCTTCACGGCTGACAGCTCCCGCTTGGATGCCGGTGCCGCCTTGATGGCCGCGATGAGCGACTGGTCGGGGATGAGGCGGCCCGGAGCGGTGTCGGTCTCGCGCGCGTACTCATCGCGTGCGGTCCAGAGGGCGCGGGCGATCGCGAGCTGCCGGGGGGTGCGCAGCGAATGCAGCCCCGAGAGCCGCCGCCAGGGTTCCTGCCGCACGGGCGCGGCCTTCTCGAGCACCGCGGCGAACTCCTGGCGCGCGATCTCGGTCTTGCCGCTCGCATCGAGCAGCTCGGCGATCCTGTCGCGCAGGTCGGGGAGCAGTTCGACGTCGAGGGCTGCGTACACAAGCCACTCCTGCGGAAGCGGACGGGTGGACCAGTCCGCCGCCGAGTGGGCCTTCGCGAGATGGATGCCGAGCAGCTCCTCGGCCACGGTCGCGAGTCCGACCCGAGGAAGGCCCGCCAGACGCGCACCGAGCTCGGTGTCGAACACCGTCTCGGGATCGAGTCCCACCTCACGCAGGCACGCCAGATCCTGACTCGCCGCGTGCAAGATCCACTCCTCGCCGCGCATCACCTCGGCCAGCGGCGAGAAGTCGCCGATCGCGGGCGGGTCGAAGAGGAAGGCGCCGGAACCCCGCCGGAACACCTGGATCAGATACGCCCGCTGCGAGTAGCGGAAACCGGAGGCACGTTCGGCGTCGACCGCGAAGGGGCCGTGGCCTGCGGCGAGGGCGGCGACGGCGGCCGCGAACTCCTGGGGAGTGTCGACGACGTCGACCTGAGCATGAGAGGAGTCGGCGGTCGGATTCGGTGCGTCAGTCACGTGGTTTCCGTTGGTGGGGGAGCAGAGAGATGGCGTCGGAGCTCGGGGGAAGTCCGGCGAGCATGCAGAGCAGGTCGCACCACGCTTCGACATGCGCGCCGATCTCGGTGTCCGAGGGCGACCAGGATGCGCGCAGCTCGAGCTGCGCGGCGTCGCCGTTGTCCGCGAGTTCGCCGAAGCCCGTCGAGAGGATCTTCGTCGCCGTACCTGAGGGCTCCGTGTATGCGGCCCCGTGCGCGTCGAGCGCATCGATCAGCCACGACCAGGTGACTTCGGCGATGAACGGGTCGACGCCGATCTCGGTCTCGAGGGGTGCCTGCGCGTAGGCGACGATCCGGAACGGACCTCCCCACGCATCCGGCTCCACGGGGTCGTACAGGAGGATGAAGCGCCCCGTGCCGAGGAGGGAATCGATGCCGTGGGTCGTCGGACGCACATCGCCCGCGAGGGCGACGGAATATGGGGCCAGCCCTGACGGGGATGGGATCTCGACGACAGCCATCTCGTCGCGGGGGGTCGCCGAGCGCAGGGACTCCGCCGCCAGCCGGAACGGCTGAGGCAGGTCGGGAGCGGACTCAGTGGTGGTCACGAGGGAAGCCTAGGATTCACACTGAGGGGCGCGAAGGTGCCACGCCGTCGCACGAGCGGAGGACGACATGCAGGATCGCCGACAGCGCGCCGGGCGGCGCCTCGGGTCGCTCGTCTGGGGTCTTCTCGGGGTGGGCGCGGTCGTCGCCGCCGCGACCGCGGTGCTGAGCGCGCTGGTGGCGCGCACGGTCGTCATCCCGCCGTCCCGGCGCGAGTACGACATCCGCGTTCTGGGCGTGGACCTGGATGAGCGGGAGATCACGCTCTCCGCCACACCGGATTCGGGGGTCAGCGGCCGGTACAGCTTCTGGTTCTCGGGGGACCGCGGCCATGCGCAGGTCGGCGACATCCTGTCGGTGTCGCGCTCGGGTGTGACCCGTCGGCTTCTCGGCGTCGACTTCGGCGACATCGCGACGGCGACCCGCGGACGCTTCAACGGCTGGTTCTGGCTCACCCCGCGATCGCTCGGGGTGCCCTACGAGAACGTGAGCGTGCCGACGCCGCTCGGGCCGGCACCCGCATGGGTCGTCCCCGCTGAGGGGGAGAGCGATCGGTGGGTGATCAACGTGCATGGGCGCGGCGCCTCGCGCTCGGAGACGCTGCGCGCCGTCGCACCGCTGCGGGACGCGGGCTACCACAGCCTCCTCATCTCGTACCGCAACGACGGCGACGCTCCCCGCAGCCCCGAGTATCGCTACGCGCTCGGTCAGCTGGAATGGGTGGATGTCGATGCGGCGATGGCGTACGCGATCGCCCGGGGTGCGCGCGAGATCGTGCTCATGGGCTGGTCGATGGGCGGCGCGATCGTGCTGCAGGCGCTCACCCGCTCACCTCGGGCGAACCTCGTCACCGGCGTGATCCTCGAGTCGCCGGTCGTGGACTGGATCACGACGCTCGATTTCCAGGCGCGGCTGCGCCGACTTCCCGGTCCCGTGCGCTGGGGCGCATATCGCCTCATCCGCTCCCGCTGGGGGCGGATCGTGACGGGGCTCACGGAGCCGCTCGACCTCGGGCGGATGGACTTCGTGGCTCGTGCGGCGGAACTCGACCGTCCGATGCTCATCCTCCACAGCGTCGATGACGGGTTCGTCCCTGCGACGGCGTCCCGTGCGCTCGCATTCGCGCGCCCCGACATCGTGACGTACGAGGAGTTCCACGTCGCCCGTCACACGAAGCTCTGGAACTTCGATCGCGAGCGCTGGGAGGGTGCGATCCGCGAGTGGATCTCCCGCAGGTGAGGGCGGGCCTCAGCCTCTCACGATCCAACGTGCGTAGGTTGCCCCGCTGTCGTCGGTGAGCAGGCTCGCCAGCCGCAGCGGAACCGTGCTCGGGACCCCTTCTCCCCGCAGGGGGGTGCCTCCGCCGACCCATTGGGGGCTCGTCGAGATGCACAGCTCGCCGACGAGGCCGGCGTCCATGAGCTGTGCGATGAGGCGGGGTCCGCCTTCGCAGACCACCGACGAA
>JAEYUT010000349.1 GCA_023432305.1 Actinomycetes bacterium | reverse complement strand
TCTATGCCGCGGCGATCCGCCCGGGCGAGGTGAAGCCCATGCGCGTGTTCCACGCGAGCATCACCTACCTGACGCTCGTCTTCCTCGCCGTCGGCATCGACCCCCACGTCTACATCCCCATCACCCTCTGAGTGTGAGAATGCGAACACCTCACGGCTGGGCGGCTGAACGCTGGACCCAGGGCACCCGAGCCCTGCGCTGGGGCACGAACGCCGCTCTCGTGACGAGCATCCTGATCGTCCTCGGCGGCGTGACCGTGCGCGTCACCGGATCGGGTCTCGGCTGCCCCACCTGGCCCCTGTGCACGTCGGATTCCCTCGTCGCGACACCGGAGCTCGGCATCCACGGCGCGATCGAGTTCGGCAACCGAATGGTGACGTTCCTGCTGATCTTCGCGGTCGGCTGGGCGATCATCGCCGCGCGACTGCAGAAGCCGAGAGACCGGATGCTCACGCGCCTCGCGTGGTCGATGTTCTGGCTCGTCGTGCTCAACGCGATCGCGGGCGGCATCACGGTGCTCCTCGAGCTGAACCCCTGGACCGTGGCGACCCACTTCCTGCTCGCGATGGGGCTTCTCGCCTGCGCGACGTTCACCTGGCACCGCGCGCGGTGGACGGGCGGTCGCGGACCGCGACCGTCCGCCGCCTCCCGTGCGCTGTCCTGGGCGCTTCTGGCGTTCACGTTCGTGCTCGTGGTGACCGGCACGCTCGTCACCGGATCCGGGCCTCACGCGGGGGATTCGAGCGAGGTCCCGCGCATGGGCTTCGACTGGATCGCGATCACCATCATCCACGGCGCGTCGGCGTTCCTCGTGCTCGCCTGCGTGATCGTGCTCGCGTTCCGACTCCGCACCGAGGAGGGCGGCACCCTCGCTCTCACCCGCATCGGGTTCTTCCTCGTGGCGCTTGTCGCGCAGATGGCGCTCGGCGTGGTGCAGTCGCTCATCGGCATCCCGGAGCTGCTCGTGGCAGCCCACGTGGTGCTCGGCGCGATGGTGTGGGTGGGCGCGCTCCGCGTCGTCCTCGACACGGATCCTCAGCTCTTCGCGGTGCGCGATTCGCACCTCGACATCACCGAGGCGCGAACCCTCGTGCGTACCGGTGAGTGAGGCCCTGAGCCTGTAAGATTGGCGTCTGGATGCGCGAACGCGCTCCGCGGGATCGAATCGCCTCACGGCGGCCCGCGAACTGCATCCGCACCCGCAATACCGACACGAACGTGATGGTTCGCTTCGGTGGAAGAGAGGTAGCCCCCATGTCAGACGTGCTCATCGACCGTCCGGAGCTCGAGAGCCTCGGACAGTACGAATTCGGCTGGTCCGACCCTGACGCGGCTGGAGCCTCCGCTCGCCGCGGCATCAGCGCCGAGGTCGTCACCGACATCTCGCGTCTGAAGAACGAGCCCGAGTGGATGCTGAAGACGCGCCTGAAGGCGCTGCAGCTCTTCGAGAAGAAGCCGATGCCCACGTGGGGCGCCGACCTCTCCGGCATCGACTTCGACAACATCAAGTACTTCGTGCGCTCCACCGAGAAGCAGGCCCAGTCATGGGAGGAGCTTCCGGAGGACATCAAGAACACCTACGAGAAGCTCGGCATCCCGGAGGCGGAGCGTCAGCGTCTCGTCGCCGGCGTCGCCGCCCAGTACGAGTCCGAGGTCGTCTACCACCAGATCCGCGAGGACCTCGAGGCGCAGGGTGTCATCTTCATGGACACCGACACGGCGCTGCGCGAGCACCCCGAGTTCTTCCAGGAGTACTTCGGCACCGTCATCCCCTCGGGCGACAACAAGTTCGCCGCGCTCAACACTGCCGTGTGGTCGGGCGGTTCGTTCGTCTACGTGCCGCCGGGTGTGAAGGTGCCGATGCCGCTGCAGGCCTACTTCCGCATCAACCAGGAGAACATGGGCCAGTTCGAGCGCACGCTCATCATCGCCGACGAGGACTCCTACGTTCACTACATCGAGGGCTGCACCGCTCCGATCTACAAGTCGGATTCGCTGCACTCGGCGGTCGTCGAGATCATCGTGAAGAAGGGCGCCCGAGTGCGCTACACGACGATCCAGAACTGGTCCAACAACGTCTACAACCTCGTCACCAAGCGCGCGCGCGCCGAGGCGGGAGCCACCATGGAGTGGATCGACGGCAACATCGGCTCCAAGGTGACGATGAAGTACCCCTCGATCTTCCTCGTGGGCGAGCACGCCAAGGGCGAGACCCTCTCGGTCGCGTTCGCGGGCCCCGGGCAGCACCAGGACGCCGGCGCGAAGATGATCCACATGGCTCCGTACACGACGAGCTCGATCGTGTCGAAGTCGATCGCCCGAGGCGGCGGACGCGCTGGCTACCGCGGGGAGGTGCGGGTGGATGCGAACGCGCACCACTCCGCCAACACGGTGCGCTGCGACGCGCTGCTTGTCGACACGATCTCGCGCTCGGACACGTACCCGGCGATCGACATCCGCGTCGACGACGTGCAGCTCGGGCACGAGGCCACCGTCTCGCGTGTGAGCGAGGAGCAGCTCTTCTACCTCCAGTCGCGCGGTCTCCCCGAAGACGAAGCGATGGCGATGATCGTGCGCGGCTTCATCGAGCCGATCGCGCGCGAACTGCCCATGGAATACGCACTCGAACTCAACAAGCTCATCGAGATGAGCATGGAAGGCAGCGTCGGATAGTGTCCGCCCCCGTTCAGACTGCACAGCACGGCCTGACGGAGCACTCGCACGGAGGATGGGGACTCGTCCCGGTCCAGACCCGTTCTGAGCGCTTCACGTCTGCCGACCCGGCGGCGTTCCCTGAGGTCACCGGCCGCGAGGTCGAGTGGAAGCTCACGCCCGTCGACGCGGTGCGCCACCTCATCGAGGGCGAGCTCGACGGCTCGCCGTACGCGATCCTCTACCCCGAGGCCGCGGGCACGAGCGTCGAGTGGATCGACCGCGCGGATCCGATCATCGGCTCCGTCGGCATCCCGGAGGACAAGGCGACCGCGAATGCGCGCTCCGCGTTCGAGAACGCACTCCACATCCGGGTGGAGGGCGATGCCGAGGCGCTCACCGTGACGCGCGCGAACATGGGCGGCGCTCCGAAGGCCGCACACACGGTGATCACCGCGACCACGGGCTCGACCGGTCTGATCGTTCTCGACAGCCGCGGACCCGCGAACCTCGTCGAGAGCGTGGAGATCGACGTCGAGGACGATGCGCACGTCACGGTCGTCTCGGTGCAGGAATGGGACGACGACGCGATCCACCTCTCGAGCCAGTTCGCCCGTGTGGGCCGCAACGCCACCCTCAAGCACATCGTGGTGTCGCTCGGCGGATCCGTGGTGCGCGTCAACCCGTCCGTGCGTCTCGCGGGCGAGGGTGCCGACGGCACGCTCCTCGGGGTCTACTTCGCCGACGCGGGCCAGCACCTCGAGCAGCAGGTGTACCTGCACCACGAGGCTGCGCACACCCGCGGGCGCGTGACCTACAAGGGCGCGCTCAACGGCGAAGGTGCGCGCACCGTGTGGGTGGGCGACGTGCTCATCGGCCGCGACGCCACCGGAACCGACTCGTACGAGCAGAACCGCAATCTCGTGCTCTCCGACGGCACGCGCGCCGACTCGATCCCCAACCTCGAGATCGAGACGGGTGACATCGAGGGGGCGGGCCACGCCTCGGCGACCGGCCGCTTCGACGACGAGCACCTGTTCTACCTGCAGGCGCGTGGCATCCCCGAGGATGAGGCGCGACGTCTCGTCGTGCTCGGCTTCCTCAGCGAGATCGTGCAGCAGATCGGCGAGCCGACGCTGGAGGCGCGCCTCATCCAGGCGCTCGAGACGGAGCTGGAGGCCGCCCGATGACCGCTCAGAAGGTGTGCGCCGTCGAGGAGCTCTCGCCCTCGACCGCGCGCCGCGTGGTGCTCGACGGCATCGCGATCTCGGTCGTGCGCGACTCCGCAGGCGACGTCCACGCCATCGGCGACACCTGCACGCACGGCGACATCTCGCTGTCGGAGGGCTTCGTCGAGGACGACGGCATCGAATGCTGGGCGCACGGCTCGAAGTTCGAGTACGCGACCGGCAAGCCCCTGAACCTCCCGGCCTACGAGCCGGTTCCCGTCTTCGCTGTCGAGATCATCGACGGCGACGTGTACGTCGACCCGAGCACCACGCTCGCGGTCTGAGAGAAGAGAAGAACATGTCCACTCTGGAGATCCGCGACCTCAAGGTGTCGATCGAGACCGATCAGGGCACCAAGCACATCCTCAAGGGCGTCGACCTGACGATCAACTCGGGCGAGATCCACGCCGTCATGGGTCCCAACGGCTCGGGCAAGTCGACGCTCGCGTACACGATCGCGGGCCACCCGCGCTACGTCGTCGAGGGCGGCAGCATCACGTTCGACGGCGAGGACGTTCTCGAGATGAGCGTCGACGAGCGTGCGCGCGTCGGACTGTTCCTCGCGATGCAGTACCCGGTGGAGATCCCCGGTGTCACCGTCACCAACTTCCTCCGCACTGCGAAGACCGCGATCGACGGCGAGGAGCCCTCGATCCGCCACTGGGGCGGCACCGTCAAGGAGGCCATGGGCAAGCTGCGCATGGATTCCTCGTTCGCCGCGCGCAACGTCAACGAGGGCTTCTCGGGTGGCGAGAAGAAGCGTCACGAGATTCTGCAGCTCGAGCTGCTGAAGCCGAAGTTCGCGGTGCTCGACGAGACCGACTCAGGCCTCGACGTCGACGCCCTCAAGATCGTCTCGGAGGGCGTCAACCGCGCCCACCAGGAGACGGGCCTCGGAATCCTCCTCATCACCCACTACACGCGCATCCTCCGCTACATCAAGCCGGACTTCGTGCACGTGTTCGTCGACGGCAAGGTGGCGGAGGAGGGCGGCCCCGAGCTCGCCGAGCGTCTCGAGAACGAGGGCTACGACCGCTACCTCGTGGCCAAGGCGTAAGCGCCCGGCCCCGCGTAGCCTGGAATCATGCCTACTTCGCTCGAACCCGAACTCTTCACCAAGGTCGAAGAGGGGCTGAAGGACGTCATCGACCCCGAGCTCGGTGTCAACATCGTCGATCTCGGTCTCGTCTACGACCTCGCCTGGGACGACGAGAATGACGCGCTCATCATCTCGATGACCCTCACGTCGGCGGGCTGCCCGCTTACCGATGTCATCGAGGAGCAGATCGGCCAGTCGCTCGACGGCATCGTGGAGCGCTTCCGTCTCAACTGGGTGTGGATGCCGCCGTGGGGTCCGGAGCGGATCACCGACGACGGCCGCGACATGATGCGCGCGATCGGCTTCAGCATCTGACGACACCGACGTGTCGTCAGTGCCGATCGCGCCGCGAAGCGGATCGGCTTCAGCATCTGACGACACCGGGCATCTGACGACGCGGGCAGCCTCGGTCACATCCCGGGCAGGTGCTCCACGTCGCGCAGACCGAAGAGTGCAAGCGCGCCCGTGAGCGCCACGCCGACCCACACGATCTGACGCGTTGCGCGCCCGCTGAGGGCGAGGCCGAGCGTGACGATCGTCGCCGCGCCCACGATCGCGCTCCACACGGCTGCTGGCATGAGGCGCGCGTCTCCCGCGCACCCCGCAGGCGGCGGCATGATCGCCGCGCACACGGTCCCGTCGGGGACGGGGATCGCGAGCTGCCACATCCGCAGGAGGGCGAAGATCGCGATCACGAGGGTGGCGATGGCGGGCCACGCGACGACGCGGAGTCGGTCGGCGCGGCTGGGCTGTGCAGTGGGTGTGGTCAACGTCGGCCTCCGTCGCTCACGTTATCGCGTTGGCGGGTGAGGTGGTCGTCGAGGCCGGCGAGGATGAGCTCGACACCGACGAGGAACGCCATGTCGCTCGGGAGGGCGCTCGGCGCGCTGATCGATGCGTCAGGGGAGACCACGCCCAGGCTGTCCGCCTGGATGCGCTGTTGGGTGAGTGTGGCGTCACCGAGGATGAGGTGCAGCAGGGCCGTCGCGACGAGTTCGCTCGTCTCCTGATCGTGTCCGCGGCGCAGGGCGGCTGTGAGGCGCGCGTGGGCGTGGTCGCTGCCGAGCCCGAGTGCGCGCGTGCTCAGCACGACTTCGGCGCCGTCCCGGTAGGCGAGTAGCGCGTCGCGGATGAGGGTTGCTTCGGTGACGGCGGCGGAGCGCCAGTCGAGGCGTTCGTGGGGCGTGGGACGTGCGCTCGACTGGATGCGGTCCGCCACCGCGGCGAGGAGCGTCTGCTTGTTGGGGAAGTGGTGGTAGAGCGCGCTCGGCTGCACATCGAGCGCGGCGGCCAGGCGGCGCATGGTGAGCTCGGGCAGTCCCTGGTCGTCGAGGATGCGGAGCGCCGCCTCGATGACGGAGTCCTGGTCGTGTCGGTGCGTGTTGCGCGTGCCGCTCATGCCCTCACTATACTGAACGGCGTTCACCTGAACAGCGTTCAGAACGCCCACTGACTCCGAGGAGCACCACCATGGCCACACCGGCCCGCTTCGACACCCGCGACATCGCGCGCATCGCCGTCTTCGCGGCCATCATCGCCGCCCTCGGACTCATGGGGCCGATCCCGATCCCCGGCCTCGCCGTGCCGGTGACCGCTCAGACACTCGGCGTCATCCTCGCGGGCACCGTGCTTGGACCGAGACGCGGCGCAGCGGCCGTCGCCGTCCTTCTCCTGCTCGTCGCGATCGGTCTGCCGCTGCTGTCAGGCGGACGCGGGGGTGTGAGCGTGTTCTTCGGTCCCACTGGCGGGTACCTGGTCGGCTGGGTTGCAGGCGCGTTCGTCACAGGCCTCATCGCCCACTCGGGACGTGGACCGCTGTCGTGGTGGCGCGTCGCCTTAGGCGGGCTCGTCGGCGGTGTCCTCGTCGTCTATCTCTTCGGAATCCCCGTGCAGACCGCAGTGCTGGGCCTCGATCTCGGCCAGTCCGTCATCGCCACCGCGGCCTTCCTGCCGGGCGACCTGATCAAGGTGGCGCTCGCGACGATTCTCACGCTCGCGCTCTGGAAGGCGTACCCTCCGGTGTTCGGCGCTCGGTGCACTCGGGTTCGCGACACCGCGGCGCAGGAGGATGCCGAAGCCCGATGACGACGAGCATCCGCCTCCGCGACGTGGCCGTCGATCTCGACGGCCGCCGCATCC
>JAEYUT010000326.1 GCA_023432305.1 Actinomycetes bacterium | reverse complement strand
ACTGCCTCAAGCGCGAGGGCATCAACACCGTCAGCGAGCTCGTCGCCCTCTCGGAGACGCAGCTCATGAACATCCGCAACTTCGGTCAGAAGTCCGTGGACGAGGTCAAGGACAAGCTCGTCGAGCTCGGCCTCTCGCTCAAGGACAGCGTGCCCGGTTTTGACGGGGCTCACTTCTACGGCGGATACGACGACGAGACCGTCTGAGTCCCGCCTCACTGACTGAATCACACCTGGAGAACGACTAGAAATGCCTAAGCCCAACAAGGGTCCCCGCCTCGGAGGCGGACCGGCGCACGAGCGCCTGCTGCTCGCCAACCTCGCCGCGCAGCTGTTCACCCACAAGAGCATCACGACCACCGAGACCAAGGCCAAGCGCCTGCGTCCCGTGGCCGAGCGCTACATCACGTTCGCGAAGCGCGGCGACCTGCACTCGCGCCGTCGCGTGCTCGCCAGCATCTCGGACAAGTCGGTCGTGCACGAGCTCTTCGCCGAGATCGCGCCGCAGATGGCTGAGCGCGAGGGCGGCTACACCCGCATCACGAAGATCGGCAACCGCAAGGGCGACAACGCCCCCATGGCTGTCATCGAGCTCGTCCTCGAGCCGGTTGTGAAGAAGCCGGCGTCCTCGAAGAAGTCGGCTGCTCGCGTCGAGACCCCGAAGGCCGCCCCGGCCGAGGAGACAGTCGCTGAGGAGACCGAGGCTCCCGCGGAGGAGGTCGTCGAGGAGACGGCCGCCGCCGACGAGACCGCTGCGTCGGAGGACGCCGCCGAGGACAAGTAAGTCCCCTTCTCTCGCAGGCCCGCCGGATCGTGCGCACATGCTGCGCTCGGCCCGGCGGGCCTTCGCCGTCTCCGGACCCGCGTAGGGTGCTGACATGCTGACGCCGCTTCGTGACCGCATCGAGGTCGATCCGACTCCGCTCCTCCCCACGGCGCCCGCGGGCGTCCTCTGGCGGCGGGCCACCCCTGCGGACGCCGAGGCGCTCGCGGAGCTCGCGGGTGCGATGGCAGCGGTCGATCACCCTGAGTGGGCGGAGACCGCCGAGGAGCTCCATGAGGAGCTCACCCACTCCTGGGTGGCACTCGATGAGGACAGCGTGATCGGCGAGCTCGACGGCGCACTCGTGGCGTACGGTCTGCAGGTCGCCCCGCCTGCGCCCGAGACCGTCGTCAGGTCGATCGCGATGGGCGGCGTTCGGCCATCCGCCCGCGGGATGGGCATCGGCCGCGAGCTGCTGGCATGGCATCGCCTCCGCGCCAGACAGCAGCTCGCTCGCTCCGAGCTCTCGCTCCCGGGGTGGCACCTGCTGTACGTGGAGGAAGCCAACGAGAGCGGCGCCGCCCTGGCGCGGCGCGCAGGGCTTCCGCTCGTGCGCTGGTTCACCAACATGGTCCGAGACCTCGCCGACGAGATCCCTGAGGTGTCGCTTCCGGAGGGTCTGCGGCTCGCGACGCCGACCGCCGACGACCTCGAGGCGCTGCGTGAGGCGCGCAATGACGCGTTCCGCGACCACTGGGGCAGCCAGCCGAGTTCGGCGGAAGGATGGGCGTCATTCACGGGGAGCAGCGTGCTCCGGCTCGACCTGTCGGCGATCGCGCTCGATGGCGACCGGGTCGCGGGTCTCGTGCTCAGCCAGGTGAACCCCGCCGACTTCGCACTGCAGGGCTACGAAGGCGGATACATCCCGCTCGTGGGCGTCGTGCGCGACTGGCGGCGCCGCGGAGTCGCCCCCGCACTGCTGGCCGAGGTCATGCGCCGTCACCGTGCCGAGGGCTTCGCGAAGGTGGGCCTCGACGTGGACAGCGAGAATCCGACGGGCGCACTCGGGCTCTACACGGGGATGGGGTTCCGCCCCGTGTCGCGGAGCATGGCGTTCGTGGAGGAGTTCTGACTCACACCACGCGCGGCAGCGACTCGTCGGCCGCATCGTCCCGCATCGGGGGGAGCGCCGCGAGCTTCTGCAGGGCCTCGCGCACCGCCGCCGTGTAGATGCGCGCGCCGACCGGTCCGAAGTGCACCTGGTCGCGTGCGAGCTCGGAGAGGTGCGGCTGCACCGCGGTGTGCCAGTCCGCGAGCTCGACGTTGCGGTACTGCCATGCGAAGGAGGCCAGCTTCTCGTTGACGCCGGGGATCCATCCGCGGGGCGCCTGCGCCGTCACGACGACGAGCTCGCGCTTCGGACCGATGATGGTGCGGATCTCCTCGAGGGTGCTCTCGCTGATCGAGCCGTTCGTTCCGAGGCTCACGATCACCACGGGGCGCAGCGTGCCTGCATCGCGAAGCGCCCGCAGAATCTCGGGGGCGGCGGACATCTGCCGGGACACAGCGGCGTCGATGGCGATTCCGGGGAATGCCGCCTGCAGCTCTGTCACCGCCGCGAGCATGACGGAGTCGCCGATCGCCGTGATCTGCCCTCCCTGCAGCGCGGCCGGGGAGCCGGGCTCGACGGACGGCATGGAGCCCTCGCCGTCCGCTGGCTGCGGTGTCGGTGCGGGCGTCGGCGTCTGCGCGAGCGCCTCCTGCCCCGCGCGGATGTAGTCCTCGGCATCTGAGCTGTCGCGCTGGGTCACGACGGCGGCCGCGGTGCCGGCGACGCCCGCGCCGACGAGCACAAGCGCTGCGGCGCTCGCCACCGCGGTCCGCGCGCCGCGACGCCATCCGGCAGCCCACGTGCGGGTCGAGGCGCGGAATCCGCTGCGGCGCAGGGGCGATTCG
>JAEYUT010000321.1 GCA_023432305.1 Actinomycetes bacterium | reverse complement strand
CTGCGGCGAAGGCGAGTATGTACCCCGATGGCAAGCATCTCGGCCCGCGGCGCACGACCACCTGCTGGCCGCGCGACGCGCGGCGCGCCGATGCTCACAGCTCGATGCGCGACTGCACTCGTCGCTCGATGTCAGCCGCCACCTCGGCACGGCGCAGCTTCCCCGTGGCGGTGCGCGGAAGCGCAGCCACCCGCACGACGATCCGCGGCGCCGCATCCCCGAGCGCCGCCCTCAGCGACGCCAGCGCGGCATCCGGGTCACCGAGATCCCCCACGTAGGCGAGCGCCACCTGCTTCATCCCCCGCTGGTCGACCACTGCGCCCGCGCACGCGTCCTCCACCCCCGCAACCTCGTACGCGAGTTCTTCCACACGCTCCGGCCTCACCTGCACACCCGCGGCATTGACGAGCTCGTCGGCGCGCCCCACAAGGTGCAGCTCACCCGCGCGCAGGAAACCCCGATCCCCGGGGCGGAACCACCCGCCAGCGAGGCCCGCCCCCTGGTCGTCGGCAACCCCGAGATACCCGAGAGCCAGGCCATCCGTGCGAATGCGCACGTGCCCCTCGATGCCGTCCGGGACCGCGCGTCCCTCCTCCTCGATCTCGACCGTGACGTGCGGAAGCACGCGGCCCAGCGGGCCGCCTGTCTGTACCCCATCGCCGACCACGACCGTGCCCGCCTCGGTCGCCCCGTAGAGCACACGGATCTGTACCCCGAACCACTCGGTCAGCTCGGACGCCAGAGACCCTGACATCGGAGCCCCAGCGGTCTGTGCGACCGCGAGTTCGGGAAGTCGCTCGCCGCTGCGGCGAGCCGCGTCCAGGAGCGCGCGCCACTGCTGCGGCGACCCCTTCGCCACCTGAACACGCTGCGCGCGCAGCATCTCGAGGTTCTGCGCGGCGGTGCCGGGGGCGAGGTACGGCGTGCCCGCCTCCAGCGCATGGAGGAACGCGACCTGCGCGCTCATCGAGGCGGGGCCCAGCAGCGACATGAAACGCTCGTCTGTGATCCACGCGGAGCGGGCGGCGTCGACCCGACGACGCAGCAGCTCCCGCGAGAACCCGACGGCTTTCGGTGCGCCCGTCGTGCCGCTCGAATGCACGATGCGGGCGAGTGCGTGCGGGTCGCGCGGCCGGACGGGCGCATCCTCGGGGTCGAGCGTCGCGAGCCGCGCGAGAACGGCGTGATCGACGAGGGTCGTGCGGGCGGGCTCCGCTGCAGCGACGTGCCTCGCGCTGATGACGCGCTGCACCGGCGCGGACTCGCCGACCCGCATGCCGGGAACGGCGACGCACCCGACAGCTCCATGCAGGAGGGCGCCGATGGCGAACGCCGATTCGAGCGGTGCGGGGAGCGAGATCGCGAGCCGCTCCCCCTCCTGGATGCCCTGTTCCTCGAACCACACCGCGATGCGACGCGCGCTGTCCCACAGCTCCGCGGCCGTGAGCTCGACGTCAGGAGTGATGACAGCCGGGAGATCAGGGGCTGCCTCCGCCCGCGCCGCAAGAGCTTCCACGGGATCGGCGGAAAGGTGATTCGTCACGGTTGCCGACGATAGCGCGGTTGCCCGTCGAGGGGCGTCGGCAATCGACCGGTGCGTCGATCACCCCGTGATGTTGTGGTTCCGCGCGAGAACGTTCTCCGGATCGAAGACCCGCTTCACCGCGCGCAGACGCTCGAGGGTGGCTGGGGGGTAGATCAGGCCGAGCTGCGCAGAATCCGCGCGCTCGATGAAGTTGCCGTACGTGCTCGTGACGCGGGCCGCCACCGGCCCCCACGGTGCGGCCGCAGCGGAGACCAGCTCCTCATCCGCATCCGCCGGCAGCATCACCACGCGGAACAGCATCGCCTCGCGGTCGCGCACCCCGAAGGCCGTCGCATCCGCGGGAACGCGGGCGAACGCGCCGCCGAGGTAGCGCACCGAGGCGACCGTCGGAGCGGAGAAGCCCGCGACCGCGGTGACATAGGCGTCGATCGTCTCGTCGTCGAGATCGACGAAGCCGTGTCCGCCCACCATCCGCACCGGCGGCGGTGCCATCGCCTCCTCCATGAGCTCGGCGTAGGGCCGGCGTGCGATGTCGGAGGAGAGCACCCCCGGCAGCTCCAGCAGCGGCGCGACGAGCGCCAGGCCGTGCTCCTCGTCGTCGGTCGCGGCGCACACGAGCAGCTGCGCACTCGGCTCCTCCCCCGGTCCCATCGGCGGAAGCGCGAGGAAGGTGGAGGTGAGCTCATCGGGGGCCGCGCGCATGACATCGCGCCACGCGCGCAGCACCCGCCCCAGGTCCGAGAGCTCCAACGTGATGGAGCCTCCCACGACCGCGGGCAGCCGCACCGCCCGAAAGGTGAAGTGCGTCGCGATGCCGAAGTTGCCGCCGCCGCCGCGCAGCGCCCAGAACAGCTCGGGCTCCGAATCCTCCGACGCGGTGAGCTCGCGACCATCCGTCGTCACGAGGTCCACGGATTCCAGCGCATCGATCGTGAGCCCGACCGAGCGCAGCAGCCATCCCATGCCGCCGCCGAGCGCGAGCCCGCCCACGCCCACGTCGCGGGTGTCGCCCGAGGTGACGATGAGTCCGTGAGGCTCGAGTGCGCCGGCGACCTCGCCCCATGTGGCTCCCGTGCCCACGCGAACCGTGCCCTCTGGCCGCACCTCGATGTCGTGGAACGCGCGCATGTCGATCACGAGGCCACCCGGATTCGGGAACGCCTTGGCCCCGTGGCCACCGCTGCGCACCGAGACGCTGAGCCCGCTCTCGCGTGCGATGGCGAGGGCCTCGCCAACCTGCCGGGTGGTCCATGGCCGCACGATGATCGCCGGGTCGCCCGCGCCCGCGTAGGTGGTGCGGAGCTGCTCGAACTCCTCATCGCCGGGCAGCAGGACGACGGCATCCGTCCTCGCGCGCGCGGACGTGAGATCGGCGGTGTGTGCGGTCATGGGGCACTCCTCACGTGATGATGCCGACAGCGTAGGACTCGCGCCCGACGTCGTCCATGGTCACGCGGGGATTATCGTGGCAGGGTGAGCGCCGCCCGCACCTCTGCACAGCGCCGCCGCACGCGCGCACGCGCCATCGCGGCGTGGACGGCCGCGGCACTGGTCAGCATCTCGACCGGGTTCCTCGTGTACGCCTCGACGCCCATGATGGCCGAACCGGAACCGCTCGCGCGCGCCGCGGAGATCGTGACGATCACGGAGACGGGTGAGGGCGTCATGCTCACCCCCGATCAGCCGGACGGCACGGGGCTGGTGTTCTTCGCGGGCGCCCGCGTCGACGCGGCGGCCTATGCGCACACGCTCTCGGGTATCGCGGAATCCGGGGTCACCGTGGTGATCGCCCGCCCCGCACTCGGCTTCGCGATCTTCGAGTCGCGCCCGCTGCGCACGTGGACGGATCGCGCACCCGGCGTCGATTCATGGATGGTGGGGGGACACTCGCTCGGCGGGGTGCGGGCCTGCATGTACGCGGCGGACGCCTCGAATCCGGTGTCGGGGCTCGTGCTGTTCGGCTCGTACTGCTCGGTCGACCTGTCCGACACCGACCTCGCCGTGCTGTCGCTCGCGGGCGAGAACGACCGCCTCTCCACCCCGCAGAAGATCGCGGATGCGCGTCACCTGCTGCCCGGCGACGCACAGTTCGAGACGATCCCCGGTGCCAGTCATGCTCAGTTCGGCGATTATGGGGTGCAGCCGGGCGACGGCCCCCAGGAGGCGGACGACGACGACGTTCGCGAGGCCATCACCGCCGCGTACGCGGCGTTCGCCCGCTGATCGAGAGGGCCGTCATCGAGGCGGGACTCAGACCCCCAGGTAGCGACCCGGCTTGTGATTGAGCACGAGGCTCCCGTTGAGCACGATCGCCCCCAGCACGCTCAGCAGAACCAGATGCGGCTCGACGACGAAGATCGAGGCGGCGACGACGAGCCCGTCGAGGATCATGAGCGTGTAGCCGGCACTGAAGCCGGTTCGCTCCTGCATCACGAGCGCGGCGATGTTGAAGCCGCCGAGGCTCGCACGGTGGCGGAAGATCACGACCACCCCGACACCGACGAGCAGGTTGGCGAGGATCGCGGCGAAAGCCGGGTTCAGGTCGAGGTCGCCGATGAACCCGGGGAGGCCGTACAGCCAGGCCAGAGCCGACACCGCACCCACGACCACCGCGGTGCGGAGGGTGAAATCCCACCCCTTGCGGCGAACCGCCAGCACGAAGAACGGCAGGTTCACAAGCACGAAGAGCAGCGGATACGGGATGCCGGTCGCATAGCCGACGAGCAGCGCGAGCCCGGCGGTCCCGCCTGTCACGAGGCTGCCGGAGTGCAGGAGAAAGAGCCCCAGGGAGACCAGCACCGTCCCGGTCGCGAGCCCGACGACATCCTCGAGCACCGTGTGCCGCTGCGGCGCGGGGGCGGGAGTCGTCGCCGCGGGTGTCTGCGGGGGGTGCGTGGTCACGATCCGATGCTCACGCGGCCGGACATTTCGCGCAAATGTTCCGTGTCAGGTTGCGCACTATGCACCCGTGACGCAACGATCAGTGACATCATGACCAGTCAGATCCGGCTCGACGCCACCGATGCACGCATCCTCGCGGCCCTCGACGCAGACCCGCACGCCACCGTCCTCGGCCTCTCCCGCGCTCTGGGCCTCGCGCGCAACACCGTGCACGCCCGGCTCCGGCGTCTCGAATCGGGCGATGCACTCGGGCCCGTCACGCGACGCGTGCGGCCCTCGGCTCTCGGCTACCCGCTCGTCGCGTTCATCGAGATCGAGATCAGCCAGGGGACGATGCGCGACGCCTACAGCGCGATCGCCGCGATCCCGGAGGTCGTTGAAGCACACGCCACCACCGGCGGCGCCGACCTGCTCATCAAGATCCTCGCGCGCGACACCGCCGACCTGCACCGCCTCACGAACATGCTCCTCGACATCCCGGGCGTGCAGCGCACCAACACCGCTGTGTCGCTCGACGAGGTCATCCCGCCGCGACTCGCGCCGCTCCTCGACCGCCTGGGCGAATGAGTCGGGCTCGGACCCACGAGTCCGGCAGGGCTCTGGCGCTCGCCTGCGCGACGCAATACCCTCACCGGCATGGCTGTGCGCGTGGACCTCAACATCTCGCTCGACGGATTCGCCACCACGACGGATCAGACGCCTGAGAACCCGTTCGGCGACGACTGGGGGCGGCTCACCGCTGCGTACGCCGCCACGCGCACCTTCCGCGAGCGAGTGCTGCACGACACGACCGGAGCCGGCACAACCGGCGTCGACGATGCGTACGCCTCGGCCTATTTCGAGAGCATCGGCGCCGAGATCATGGGCGCGGGGATGTTCGGCCTGCATCAGCACGGCGACGACCCGGATTGGCGCGGCTGGTGGGGCAGCGAACCTCCCTTCCGGGTGCCTGTCTTCGTGCTGACGCACTCCCCCCGCCCGAGCATCGAGTTCGCGAACGGCACCGTCTTCCACTTCCTCGACGCGTCGCCCGAGGAGGCACTCGCCCGTGCGACGGAGGCCGCGGCGGGCGGCGATGTGCGCATCGGCGGCGGGGCGACCACCGCGCGTGAGTTCCTCGCGGCGGGACTCGTCGACCGGCTCCACGTCGCGATCACGCCGGTCCTGCTCGGCAGCGGCATCCGACTGTGGGACGACCTGCGCGGGCTGGAGATCGGCCGCACGGTGACAACCGAGACGGACCCCGAGAGCGGCACGATCCATGTCGTCCTGTCCCGCTGAGCGACGATCGATCCACCTCAGCCGAACGCACCAGGAACGCAAGAAGCCCCGCAACCTGGCGAGAGGTTGCGGGGCTGTCTCGTACACCCCCCGGGACTTGAACCCGGAACCCACTGATTAAGAGTCAGTTGCTCTGCCAATTGAGCTAGAGGTGCATGCCTTGCGGCTGGCTTCGGTGCCTTTCGGCGCCGAGAGACAACGATACCATGACGAAAGACATGTCAGAAATCACGCCCAGCCCCGTCCGTCTCGCCGAGGGGACCGAAGCCCCCGACTTCACCCTCCTCGACCAGAACGGCACCCCCCTCACCCTGTCGCAGCTCCGCGGACGCAAGGTCATCCTCTACTTCTACGGCGAAGCCGGCACCCCCGCCTGCACCGCCCAGGCCTGCGACTTCCGCGACCGCCTCGACGACTTCGCCGCGGAGGGATACCAGGTGATCGGCGTCTCGCGCGACGAGGTGCCGGCGATCGCGAAGATGGTGCGCGACGAGAACCTCACCTTCCCGCTGCTCGCCGACCCGAGCCGCGAGGTGCACGAGCTCTACGGCACCTTCGGCGAGAAGCAGCTCTACGGTCGCACCGTGCAGGGCGTCATCCGCGCCACCTTCGTGATCGACGAGCAGGGCATCATCGAGCGCGCCTTCTACAACATCAAGGCCACCGGTCACGTGGCGATGCTGCGCAAGCGCCTGAAGCTCGCTGTCTAGGCACCGTCACTCGCCTGGCTTCTCGGTCACGGGTGCGGGCGGCGGCGCGTCGACCGCGGCGATCATCCGGGTGAGGATCTCGCGCAGCTGCGTGCGCTCGGGCTCGGCGAGATCGGTCGTGTAGGCAACTCCCTCCGGGATCCACGCCATCCCGTACATGGTCTCGCGAACGTCGTTCCCGCCCACTGGCCAGCGCGTGCGGTCGTCTCCCTCGGGCAGCGCGCCCTGCCCCCACGGCCCGAACTGCTCGCGCACCGCGTCGAACGGCAGCTCCATCACGACATCCGTCTCGACCGGCACACGCACCCAGCTCCGCGCCACCTGGATGAACTCCTCCACCTGCTCCGGATCGAGCGGACGCGGCGCGAACGTGACGCGCAGATGCTGCACGTCGGCGAGACGGTCGACGCGGAAGGTGCGCCAGTCGTCGCGCTCGAGATCCCAGCACAGCAGGTACCAGTGCCGATCGGCGGGGGCGAGCACCTGCGGCTCGACGCGTCGAACCGTCTCGACACCCGCGGCCGAGGTGTAGCGG
>JAEYUT010000305.1 GCA_023432305.1 Actinomycetes bacterium | reverse complement strand
TCGCAGAAGACCGAGGTCACCTCCGCGACGCTCGCGGGCCCCGCGCTCCTCGCGGAGGCGGCGGGCGACCTGCAGGCGGTGGGCCGCATCCAGCGTCTGGACCTCGTGGAGGCCGACGAGGTGCAGGTGACCGACATCCAGCTCGCGGAGCAGCCGGAGGCGTAGATGATGAGGGCGGCGGTCGTCACAGCGCTCAGCGCAGTGATGGCCGCCGCCCTTCTGTCTGCCTGCACGAACTCCCCCGAATTCGGCCCGCTGGAGGACGACCCGTACCCGGACGGTGCGATCGCCTCGCTGCCCGCGATGCACCCGCAGGTGCAGCAGCGCTGTCCCGTGGAGCCGGCGCGGCACTACGACCCGCAGGCGCTCCCTGTGGAGCGCATCAGCTCCGCCTACGTGTGCTGGGCGGAGCCGTGGACACCCGACCCGCAGGGGCGCGCCCGCACGATGCAGCACATCGACGGCGTGCCGCTCGATGCGCTCCCGAAGCTGCTGGAGGCGTTCACGGCATCCGATGTCGCTGCGACGCGCCCGTGCGACGACGTGGACCCCGAACCGCTCATCGTGTGGTTGCATCATGACGGCGGAATCGAGCCCGTCCGTGCGCCGGTCGATGCGTGCCGACGACCGCTCGCCTCCGCCGCCGCCGCGTGGGCGGATCTTCCCCGCACACGGCTGCAGACAGCGAGCGAGACAGAAGGGTTCACCAACTGATGACCACCACCATCCGCCCGCCGCGGCCCGCCGACGAAGAGCGCTGGCGCGAGCTGTTCCGGGCGTACGGCCTCTTCTATGAGACGTCGTTCGGCGACGACGTGCTCGACCGCGTGTGGAGCCTGGTCACGACCGAGGGCTCGGGCATTGAGGCGCTCCTGGCCGAACGCGACGGCGAGGTCGTCGGGATCGCGCACTTTCGGTCCTTCCCCGACACGTTCACGGGCGGGCGCGACTGGTATCTCGATGACCTGTTCGTGGATCCGGAGGTGCGCGGCACGGGTGCGGGCCGCGCGCTCATCGGAGCGATCGCCGAGCGCGCTCGCACCGCCGGCCCCGCAGGGACTCTGCGCTGGATCACCGCGGAGTCGAACACGACCGCGCAGGCCCTCTACGACCGGATCGCGACGCGCACATCGTGGGTCACCTACGAGATGAGGTTCTGATGCAGCTGGGCACCCGATGGAGCGTCGGCGACGAACCGCCCGCGCGGCTCCCCGCCCTGATGGTCGAGGCCGTGCGCGCGGTGGAGGCGGAGGTCGCCGACATCGACACGAGCGCGTGGCGCTGGACGCTCACCTTCCTCGAAGGGCGACCTGTCGCCGAGCTCGACGACGGCACCGTGCTGCGCATGGCGCACGACGGCAGCATTCTGCGCGAACAGCTCGACTGAGGATCGAGCGCTCACACACATCTGCGCCGGACGCGGGAGGAACGCGTCCGGCGCAGAGCTCTGTGGGGCGCGGCTCAGCGGATGCGCAGCAGCGCGAGCTCCGCGTCGCTCGCCCGGCGTTCGTTGGCGATGTGGTTCTCGTAGCGACGCAGGCGCACCTCCCGCGGCGGGAGTGCGGCGCGGCGCTCGCCCCAGCGCTCGAGGGCGCGGCCGATGCGGATGGCGAGCGCAGGCATGCCGCGCAGCGGTCGGACGCTGTCCGCGCAGAGGGTGTCGGGCGAGTAGGCGAGCATCATGATGGTGACTCCTGGTCGGTGGTGGTCTGCTCTGGGCGCTCCTCTCCGTCGATGAGCGCGAACGCGTCGACGTGGATCTGGCACGGCCGCGAGCCGGGGACATCCTGCTCGCGGTAGAGAGCGACATAGCGGTCGAGGACCTCGACGAGGTCGGTGTGCAGTGCGATCGCCTGCTCGGCGGTCAGGCGCATGTTGCTGGTGGTGAGGCGGCTCGCGTCGAGCCAGAGCGGCGACAGCTCCGCCTTCGCGCGCCGCATGAACTCATCCAGGCGCGCGATGCGGTTGCCCATCCACTGGGTCATGATCATGTCGCCGGCGGCCTGTTCGGCGGGACCGGCGTCATCCGCCACGCTGAGATCGATCGACTGCGGGACGCGCTTCCACCAGCGTTCGCGACCGTTGCCGCGCCCCGTGTCCTCGGTGACGAAACCGTGCCGCTCGAGCTGCCGAAGGTGGTAGCTCGTGGAACCGCTCGACTCCCCCAGCTTCTCAGCGAGCGCACTCGCTGTGGAGGGCCCGTAGGAGCTGAGCTCGTCGAGGAGACGCACGCGCAGCGGGTGGGCGAGGCCCTGGAGGCTGCGCATGGCGTTCGGGTCGGTGGGTGGCGGTGTCACGAAAGCAAAGATACCTTTGCAATTGATCCATTGCAAGTTTTTCTTTGCAATCTCTTTCTGCGACGTCGATGTGCCACGTAGGCTGGCCGCGTGACGAACCCCTTCCTCGCCGACAGCACCCTCCCGTACCTCCTTCCCGACTTCGCCGCGATCCGCGACGAGCACTACCTGCCCGCGTTCGAGCAGGGCATGGCCGAGCAGCTCGCCGAGATCGCCGCCATCACCGCGCAGGAAGAGGCACCGACGTTCGCCAACACCATCGAGCCGCTCGAGCGCTCGGGCGCGATCCTCGAGCGCGTCGCCACCGTCTTCCACACCCTGTCCTCCTCCGACACGACCGAGCACATCCAGCAGCTCGAAGAGGAGCTCGCACCCCGGCTCGCCGCCCACCACGACGCGATCGTGCTCGACGCGGCGCTGTTCGCCCGCATCGACGCCGTACACCGCGCCCACCAGGACGGCACCGCGCCGCTCGACGCCGAGCAGGCCTACCTCGTGGACCGCCGGCGCACCGAGATGGTGCTCGCCGGCGCCGCACTCGACGACGCGCAGAAGGAGCGCCTCAAGGAGCTCAACCAGCAGCTGTCGACCCTCACCACGCGCTTCGAGAAGAACCTGCTCGACGACACCAACGACCTCGCCGTGCTCGTGACCGACGCCGCCGAGCTCGACGGCCTCACCCCCGGTGAGCTGTCCGCGGCCCGCGAAGCCGCACGCTCGCGCGGACTCGACGGCTGGCTCGTCACGCTCGTGCTGCCCACCGGTCACCCGTGGCTCGCCTCCCTCACCTCCCCCACCACCCGCGCGCGCATCATGAACGCCTCCCGCGCGCGCTCATCGCGCGGCGGCGCCCACGACAACACCGCCCTCGTGCTCGACATCGTGCGCGCCCGCGCCGAGCGCGCACGCCTCCTCGGCTTCCGCGACCACGCATCCGTCGTCACCGCCGACGAGACGGCCGGCACACCCGAGGCGGTCGCGGGGCTGCTCGAGCGCCTCGCCCCCGCCGCGGCCCGCAACGCCGAGACCGAGCGCGCCGACCTCACGCGCGTCTCCGGATCCGAGATCACCGCATCCGACTGGGCCTACGCCGCCGAGGCGGTGCGCCGCGAACGCTACGACCTCGACACCGCGGCGCTGCGCCCCTGGTTCGAAGCCGAGCGGGTGCTGCAGGACGGCGTCTTCTACGCCGCCAACCGCCTGTACGGCCTCACCTTCGCCGAACGCGACGACCTCCGCGGCTGGAATGACGAGGTGCGCGTCTTCGAGGTGAGCGACGACGACGGCCCCTTCGGCCTGTTCGTGCTCGACCTCTACACGCGCGACTCGAAGCGCGGCGGCGCGTGGATGAACTCCCTCACCACGGCGACCACCCTCCTCGGCCACCCGCCCGTCGTCACCAACAACCTCAACGTGCCGCGCCCCGCCGAGGGCGAGCCGACCCTGCTCACGCTCGACGAGGTCACCACCCTCTTCCACGAGTTCGGCCACGCACTGCACGGACTGTTCGCGCGCGCCACCTACCCGAGCCTCTCGGGCACGAATGTGTTCCGCGACTTCGTCGAGTTCCCCAGCCAGGTGAACGAGATGTGGGCGATGCACCCGGAGGTGCTCGCGAACTACGCGCGACACCACGAGACGGGCGAGCCGCTCGACCCCGCGATCGCCCAGCGTCTGCGTGACGCCGAGCAGTTCGGGCAGGGCTTCCGCACGAGCGAGTACCTGCAGGCGGCGCTCCTGGATCAGGCGTGGCACACGCTCGACGTCGAGCAGGCCGCAGCCGTCGCCGACGTGCCCGGGTTCGAGAGGGAGGCGCTCGCGCGCGTCGGACTCGCGAACGACGCGATCCCGCCCCGGTACTCGACGGCGTATTTCCAGCACGTCTTCGCGGGCGGCTACGACGCCGGCTACTACTCGTACATCTGGAGCGAGGTGCTCGACGCCGACACCGTGGAGTGGTTCGCCGAGAACGGCGGCCTCACGCGCGAGAACGGCGAGCGCTTCCGTCGCCGCCTGCTCGAGGTGGCGGGCAGCCGCCACTCGCTCGACGCATTCCGCGACTTCCGCGGTCGCGACGCGCGAATCGAGCCGCTGCTCGAGCGCCGCGGACTCGCCTGATACCCGTGCACGTCACCGCATCCGGCCCCGCGACCGCGCCGACCGTGCTGCTGCTGCACGGCGGCGGCGTCGCGGGCTGGATGTGGCGCCCTGTGCTCGACGAGATCGGCGAGGAGGTGCACGCGCTCGTGCCGGATCTGCCCGGGCATGACGCCAGCGCCTCCGAACCGTATCGGAGCCACGCGGCGACGCTGGATGCGCTCATCCGGATGCTCGACGAACACGGCGCCCGCTCGCACGTGACCGTCGTGGGCTTCTCGCTCGGCGCGCAGCTTGCGACGATGCTCGCGGCCGCCGAGCCGCTGCGCGTCGCCCACGCCGTCATCGTGAGCGCTCAGGCGGAGCCGCTGCGCTTCACAGGCGCGACACTCGCACTGCTGCGC
>JAEYUT010000297.1 GCA_023432305.1 Actinomycetes bacterium | reverse complement strand
GTGCAGCACCCGGTCGAGCTGGCCCTGACCGATGATGACGTGCATCTCGCGGCCGAGACCCGAATCCGACAGCAGCTCCTGCACATCCAGCAGTCGGCACTGCTCGCCGTTGATGGCGTACTCGCTGCCGCCGTTGCGGAACAGGGTGCGCGAGATGGTGACCTCGCTGTACTCGATGGGCAGGGCACCATCCGAGTTGTCGATGACGAGCTGCACCTCGGCCCGGCCGAGCGGACCGCGGGTGGCGGTGCCGGCGAAGATGACGTCCTCCATCTTGCCGCCGCGGAGCGTCTTCGCGCCCTGCTCGCCCATCACCCAGGCGAGCGCGTCGACGACGTTCGACTTGCCGGATCCGTTCGGGCCGACCACACAGGTCACGCCCGGTTCGAACGCGAACGTGGTCGGCTGGGCGAACGACTTGAATCCCTTGAGGGTCAAGCTCTTCAGATGCACCCTGCGGCCTCCTCTCGCGTGCGTTCGTCTGCACCAACGCTACCGTCCGCGCGCCCCGCCGAGCGCCTCCCACGACCAGATACGACGGAAGCCGGATGACGATGCATCCGGCTTCCGTTGACTGCTGTGGTGCGACTACTCGCGCGTGATGGCGATCATGCGGAGGATCTCGACGTACAGCCAGATCACCGTCATGAGGATGCCGAACGCGGCGGTCCACTGGTACTTCTTGTCGACGCTGTTGCGCACACCGCGCTGCACGAAGTCGAAGTCGAGCACGAGCGAGTACGCGCCGAGGAGCACCGCGAGGATGCCGAGCACCACGCCGAGCGGGATGCCGAAGATCTCGACCGAGCCGCGCATGCCGAACGGGTTGTCGTTCATGCCCGTCCACACGCCGATGAGGTTGATGAGCGAGAAGACGCCGTAGCCGACGAGCACGATGAGGAAGATCTTGGTGGCGCGAGCCGAGGCGCGGACCTTGCCGTTCATGAAGAGGAACAGCGTCACACCCACGACGGCGAAGGTCGCGAGCACCGCCTGGCCGACGATGCCGGGGTAGATGAACTCGAAGAACATCGAGATCGCACCCACGAACACACCCTGTGCCACGGCGTAGCCGAGGATGAGGCCGGGCGACGGCTCCTTCTTGAAGGTGTTGACGAGACCGAGCACAAGGCCCGCGATCATCGCGCCGATGAAGAGGAACGGGATCGCGCCGCCCAGAATCCAGCCAGCACCGGCGGAGACGAGCATGACGGCGAAGTTGAGGAGGCTGATGCGCACAGTGCCGTCGTACGTCATCGGCTCGGAGACGCGCTCGGGCGCGGACGGCAGGTTGAACTGCTGCTGCAGCTGATCCGCCGTGGGCGTCGGGATGGCGGGCACGCCGCGTCCGTTGAAGGCGGGGCTGTTTGCGAAGGCCGGGTTGTTGAGGGCCATGGCGAATTCCTTTCGTCGGTCCTGCTGAACACAGATTACGGGCAATTCCCTGCCTGCCGCTGACAGTTCGTCGGAGGCGAACCCCCGGATCTCAGTGGCTGTGGCCGCCGTGGTCGTGTGGGTCGTCCATCTCGTCGGCGCCGATGTCCTCGGCGTCGTCGAACAGGTCGACGCTCTGCGGCGCGGAGCCCACGAACGCCACCCCGATTCCGTACTCGGAGGCCGCATCGAGCCCGCAGTCGGCGAAGCGCAGCATCCAGGTGCCGTCCGACCAGATCACCGCCTCCGGCTCGGCGAACTGGCTGTCGTCGTCGAGGCGCGCGAGGTCGTCCGCGGACAGCTCCGCCCCGGCCTCCGACAGCTGCTCGCGGATGAACGATCGCGCCGCGTCTGCGACCTCGTCAAAGCTCGCGAGCACATCCGCGGCGATCGCGAGCGTCTCGTCGTTCGGGGCGCCCGCGGGCTCGATGATGAGGCTCACGGGGCGCGAGGCATCCAGCGAGGCCCAGTGCGCGAAGTCGGCGGGCGACTCGGCGCGGAGGAACGAGGTGTCGCCGGCGGTCACGGTGTCGGGGAGATCGGTCACTCCCCCAGCATGGCGGATCGGCGCGCCGCGATCACCCGCGCCGAGTGGTGTCAGCGCACCCGGATGCGCTGGCACCGCGGGCAGAAGTGCGACCCGCGGTTCATGAACACCTCGCGCACGATCGGCGTTCCGCAGCGCGCGCACGGCGTGCCGTGCTGGCCGTAGGCGTTGAGCGAGTGCGAGAAGTAGCCGGAGGCGCCGTTGACGTTCACATACTGGGCGTCGAAGCTCGTGCCGCCCTCGGCGAGAGCCTTCTGCAGCACTGCGCGCACCTCGGCGAGCAGGGTGCGCATCTTCGGTCGGCTGAGCGCATCCGTCGGCTGGTCGTAGTGGATGCGTGAGGCCCACAGCGCCTCATCGGCGTAGATGTTGCCGATGCCCGAGATGAGGGTCTGGTCGAGCAGGGCGCGCTTGATCGTGGTGCGGCGGCGGTGCAGGCGCGCGAAGAACAGGGCGTCGTCGAAATGCGGGTCGAGCGGATCGCGCGCGATGTGGGCGACCGATGCGGGGATCCGCTCGCCCGGCACGTCGAGTGTCGGCACGAGGGCGTCGATCGCCATCGAGCCGAAGATGCGCTGATCGACGAAATCGACGCGCACCTCGCCGAAGGCAGGCTGGTGCAGGTCCAGAACGATGCGGGTGAGCTTCTGGCGCTCCGCCGCCGGCTCACGCAGCAGCACCTGTCCGCTCATGCCGAGATGCACCACAAGCGCCTCGTCCGCCCCCGCGAGCGGCATCCACAGGTACTTGCCGCGACGCGAAGGCGCGGCCAGCACGGCGCCAGTCAGGCGCTCGACGAAGTCCTCCGACGGTCCCGGATGCCGGCGGAGAGAGCGCTCATCCAGAACCTCGACGTTGCGCACGGTCGCGCCGGTGACAGCGGGGATGAGACCCCCGCGCACCACCTCGACCTCGGGAAGCTCGGGCATGCGCGCCCGATCAGCGCTGCGGGCGCTGCTGCAGAATCGACCAGGCCGCGAGCGCTGCGGCCATCTCGGCCTGCTTCTTGCTGGTGCCGTCGCCGGAGGCAACCGCGACACCGCCGAAGCCCACCTCCGCGTGGAAGCGCTTCGAATGGTCGGGGCCGGAATCGGTGACCGTGTACTGCGGCAGCCCCTTGCCGAGACGCGTCGACAGCTCCTGCAGGCTCGTCTTCGGATCCATGGCGGCGCCGAAGCGATCGGGGTCGCTCAGCAGAGGCGCGATGAGGCGCATGACGAGCGCCGTCGCGGCATCCGGACCCACCGACAGGTAGGCGGCGCCGATGATCGCCTCCACCGCATCCGCGAGGATCGACTGCTTCTCGCGGCCGCCCGTGAGCTCCTCACCGCGGCCCAGACGCAGGAAGCGTCCCAGTCCGATGTGGCCGGCGATCTCCGCGAGGGCAGCCGAGCTCACCAGGCTCGCCCGCCGTTTGGCGAGCTCACCCTCATCGACATGGGGGTTCTCCAGATAGAGCATGACCGTGACGGCCTGCCCCAGGATCGAATCCCCGAGGAATTCGAGTCGCTCGTTGTGGGCGATGCCACCGTTCTCGTACGCGAAGGAACGGTGCGTGAGCGCGAGTTCGAGCAGCTCGAGATCGATCTCGAGCTGCAGGACCGAGTTCAGCTCAGCCAGAGCGGACTCGCCGTCCGGCACAGCAACCCCGGACGGCATCGACTCAGACGTCGGCGACCTTACGGCCCTTGTACTCCAGGTACAGGGCGGTGCCGGCCGAGTCCTCGACGACCTTCGCGCGGTGCGGAAGGCTGTAGGTGACCTTGCCGCTCGCGTCGACGGTCTTCACGAGGGCGGGAGCCGACGCCTTCCACTGCGAACGGCGGGCGTGCGTGTTGGCACGGGACTGACGGCGCTTGGGAACGGCCATGTCTGCTTCTCTTCTTTCGTGTTCGGCTTCTGCGTTCTCACGCCATCGCCGGAGGTCTTATTCGGTGTCGGGAGCTTTTTCAGGAGTACCCAGGGACTGGAAGCCCTGAAGTGCCGCCCACCGGGGGTCGAGCACCTCGCGCGTCTGATTTCCGGCACCATCCGGGAACTTCTCCCCTGTCTCAGGGTCGAGTCCGGGGCAGTCCGGGCGGCAGACCGGCTGGAACGGCAGTGACAGCACCACCGCATCCCGCACGACGGATTCGAGATTCACGTGATCGTCTCGAATCGCGAAGTCGAAAGCTTCGTCCTCAGAATACGCGAAAAGCTCCTGGAATTCGACTTCGACGGGGAGCTCGACGGGGTCGAGGCAGC
>JAEYUT010000220.1 GCA_023432305.1 Actinomycetes bacterium | reverse complement strand
GCGCTCCCTCGCGCACGCGGTGCTGCATCCGGAGCGCGGCACGGTGCGGTGGTGGGTGCGCCTCGCGATGCCGACTGCGCGCCTCGCGACGGCGGCGCTGCTGCCGGATGCGGTGCGCGACGGGTATCTGCTTCCCCACCGTCCGCGACGGGAGCGCGCAGCCCTCGCGACGGCGCGCGTCGTCGCACGCCGTGCGCCGCGCCGCCTGCGTCAGCTTCCCTCGCGGCTGCTCATGCCGTCCGACCCCACCCCTCAGTAGAGAGGCGACGGCGACACCGACCAGCCAGCCGATTCTCTAAGATTCGAGACACCGCACATGAAGAGGTGTTGTCGTGTCCACGTTCGAATCCGTCGAGTTCAGCCTGCCCCGTCCGACCGTGGGGATCGAGGATGCGACGCGCATCCTGCGCGAGCTGTGGGGGCTCGATGCCCATGATGCGGTGGAGCTCGGCAGCCAGCAGGACCGCAACTTCCGCGTCGACACCGCTGAGGGCCGCTTCGTCCTGAAGTTCGGCAACCCGGGCCTGCCGATCCAGCAGCTGCGCCTGCAGAACCAGGCGCTCGCGCGACTGGCCGACGCGGTTCCCGAACTCACGGTGCCCGCCGCCCGGCCGACGCTCGCCGGCGACGACCTCGGCACCGCGAGCGTCGGAGGCGAGGAGCTTCCCGTGCGCTGCGTCACGTGGGTCGACGGGACCCCGCTCACCGACGTGCCGCCCTCGGCGGCCCTCGCGGCGTCCCTCGGCGACGCGGCCGCGCGCCTCGCCACCGCCCTCGCCGATGTGCCGCACGAGCAGGCGCCGCGCACCGGATGGGATCTGCGGGTCGCCGCCGACCTGGTGCGCGAGCTGGCCCCCAGCATCCCCGATCCCGACCTCCGCGCCGAGATCGAGCGGACCGCGGCCGATGCGGCAGACATGCTCGGCACCGTCGCCGACCTCCTGCCCGTGCAGCTCATCCACGGCGACATCACCGACGACAACGTCGTCGCGGACGCCACGGGAGCGCGCGTGGTGGGCGTGATCGACTTCGGCGACCTCTCGTCGGGGTGGCGCGTGGCTGAACTCGCCGTGGGCACGACGACCCTGATCGCCCACTCTCCCGCGGAGCCATGGCGCGTGCTCGACCAGGTGCGCGCCTTCGACGCCGTCGCACCCCTCGACGCCGCCGAGATCGCCGCGCTGTGGCCGCTCGTCACGCTCCGTGCCGCGGCGCTCGTCGCCGCCGCACATCACCAGCTCGCGCTCGACGGCGAGAACCCGCACGTCGCACAGGAGATCGATCGCAACGAGACAGCCTTCCGCGCCGCCGCCGCGATCGGATGGGATGAGGCGGAGCTCGTGCTGCGCGCCGCCCTGCGCCCGCTCGCCGACGCACCCGCTGCGAGCGCCACGCTGCTGCCCGCCGACACACCGATCACGCACCTCGATCTCTCCGTGTACGCCCCCGTGTGGGATGCGGGCGCATGGCTCCGCGACAGCGCGATCGACGCTGAGGTGATGCGCGTGCGCGAGCCCGGCTCCGTCGTCGCCACCCGCCACGGCGAAGCGCGCCCCGACCACGGCATCGCGCTCAGCCCCGCAGCCCCGCGCACCGTGAGCATCGGCGTCGAGCTCTTCCTCGACGCCGGAACCGCCCTCGCCGCTCCGTTCTCGGGAGAGGCGAGTGTCGATGGCGACGCCGTGGTGCTGGCCTCGGACGGCGCGGAGATGCGGATCGAGGGCGTCGCCCTCACGGGCGTGGGCTTCATCGAGTCGGGCGACCCGCTCGGGACCTCGAGTGAACGTCTCCGCGTCACCGCCGTGCGCACCGCCGGCCTCACCCCGCCCACGCGCATCCGCGCGAGCGAACGCGCACAGTGGGCTGAAGTCTGCCCCGACCCGCTCCCCTGGATCGGCCTCGACGCACCGGCTCCGGATCCCGGGGTTCCGAGCTCGACAGCCGTGCCCGCATCCGCTCTGCTCGAGCGCCGCGAAGCCGCATTCGCGCGCGTTCACGAGCGCTACTTCGCCAACCCCCCGCGCATCGAGCGCGGCTGGCGCCACTACCTCCTCGACGAGGACGGCCGCAGCTACCTCGACATCGTGAACAACGTCACCGCAGTGGGCCACGGGCATCCGCGGATCGCCGAGGCGGCGGCCGCCCAGTGGCGCCGCCTCAACACCAACTCCCGCTTCCACTACGGGGAGCTCGTGCGCTACAGCGAGCGCCTTGCCTCGCTCGCACCCGACGGCCTCGACACGGTGTTCCTCGTGAACAGCGGCACCGAGGCGGTGGATCTCGCGATCCGCCTCGTGCGCGCAGCGACCGGACGCGCCACCGTCATCGGTCTGCGCGAGGCGTACCACGGCTGGTCGATGGCATCGGATGCGGTGTCGTCGAGCCTCAACGACAACCCGCACGCCCTCTCCTCCCGCCCCGACTGGGTGCGGCTCGCGGATGTGCCGAACCCGGTGCGCGGCACCCACCGCGGGCCCGACTCGGGCCCCGCGTACGTCGCCGACTTCGAGAAGCTCGTCGAGCAGCTCGTCGCCGAGAGCACCCCGCCCGCGGGCCTCATCGGCGAGGCCGTCTTCGGCAACGGAGGCGGCGTGCTGCTCCCGGATGGCTACCTCACGGGCGTGTACGCGGCGGTGCGCGCAGCCGGCGGCCTCTGCATCGCCGACGAGGTGCAGGTGGGCTTCGGCCGACTCGGCCACCACTTCTGGGCCTTCGAGCAGCAGGGTGCGGTGCCGGATGTCATCACGATCGCGAAGTCGATCGGCAATGGCCAGCCGCTCGGCGCGGTCATCACAACCCGTGCGATCGCCGAGGCGTTCGCCGCAGAGGGCAGCTTCTTCTCCTCAGCCGGCGGCAGCCCGGTGAGCTGCGTCGTCGGCAACACGGTGCTCGACATCCTCGACGACGAGCGTCTCATCGACAACGCGCGTATCGTGGGCGACCACCTGCGCGACCGCCTCGCGGCGCTCGGCGCGACGCATCCGTCGGTCGGCGCCGTGCACGGCATGGGGCTGTACCTCGGCCTCGAGCTCGTGTCGGATCGTGCCGCGATGACCGCCGACGGGGCGCTCGCGAAAGCGGTGTGCGAGGAGCTGCTCACGGAGGGCGTCATCGTGCTGCCCACCGGCGACGGCAAGAACGTGCTCAAGATCAAGCCGCCGATGACGCTCACCACCGCCGACGCCGACTACTTCGTCGAGCGTCTGGGCGCGGTCCTCACGCGCCTCGGAGCCTGAGCACAGCAGAAAGCCGACAGCTCAGAGACCGATGTCGTCCGCCCAGCGCAGCACGCGCTGGGCGCTCAGGGTGACGGCGCGCGAGGGCATGCCCTCGTACTCGCGCCCGAGGCTGAAGGGAATGGGCCCCTCATGCCAGTTCTCGAGCGTGAAGCATCCGTCGTCGTCGGCTTTGCCGCGCAGCAGCGTCACCGCATCCGCCAGACGCGGATCGCCTTCCGGGCGGGCGCGGCGGAAGTGCTCGAGCGCACGCAGCACGTCGTAGAACCATCGCACCGGCCACGACAGCATCGCGAAACGCGGATCGACGAGCTCACCCGTGCTGCGCCGCCAGAGCAGGCGCCGCTCGAGCAGGTACTCCTCGGCGCCGAGCCGCGCATCGCGCACGGCGGGGTCATCGTGCCCGGCGCGCTCCCACTCAAGCAGACCCTCGAGCACGCAGATCGTGGGGTGGAACGACGACACCGGGTCGCTCCAGCAGTTCCAGCCGCCATCGGCACGGCGGTCCGCGAGCAGCGTCTCGACGATCCGCTCCCCGCCGAGATCCGGCACGCCGCGGCCGAAGTACGCCGCGGTCGCGAGCGCTGCTCCGTTGATGCACGCCTCCGTCTCGCCGTCGAAGTACGGCTCATCCTCGTGCTCCCAGTGCACGTTGTCGCGCACGAGGCCGACAGCCCTCACCACCGCCGGGTCGGCGGGGTCGACGCCGTACTCGCGCAGGCTCGACAGGGAGAAGTGCGTCGCCGTCCACGCGTCATATGCGGGCCGGGCCTCGTCGACCCAGCCGGGGCGATAGGTGCCGCCGTCCCATCTCCCATCCGGATCCTGCAGGGCGAGCAGCTGCCCACCCCAGCCTTCCCGGGCGACACGCGCCCGCTCATCCGCAACCTCCTCCGCCGGCGCATCGAGCAGGTCCTGCTTCACCTGCCAGCGGATGGAGGGGTCGGAGTCGAGCAGCCAGTCGGCGAGCTCCTCGCTGAGGGTCATGCCGGGGATGGTACGCCTGACGGGCGACGCTGACTACAGCTTCTCGATCGGGGCGATCTTGATGAGCAGGCGCTTGCGGCCGGCGGTCTCGAACTGCACCTCGGCGATCGCCTTCGGAGCCTCGCCCGTGACGTTCACGACCTTGCCCTCCCCGAAGTCGGTGTGCCGGATGCGGTCGCCCGCTTCGAGGGTGAGGTCGCCGTTGTCGCGCACCGTGTTGGTGACAGCAGACTTCCATTCGCGCTTCTCGCGAGCGGGCGCGGGCGGCAGCGAGTCGCGGTAGCTGAAGCTCGGCCGCGAGGAGCGGCCGTTGAGAGCCCGCGACTGCGTGCCGCCGCGCGAATTCGCCATGCCGGGCGACTGACGCCAGTCGATGAGATTCCCCGGGATGTCCTGCAGGAACCTGCTCGGCAGCGCCACCTGCGTGTCGCCGAACTGGGCGCGCGTCATCGCGAGCGAGAGGAACAGACGCTTCTTGGCGCGCGTGATGCCCACGTAGAAGAGGCGCCGCTCCTCGGCGATGCCTCCCGGCTCCCCCGCCGAGATGCGGTGCGGCAGCAGGTCCTCCTCGATGCCGGTGAGGAACACCGTGTCGTACTCGAGGCCCTTCGCGGTGTGCAGCGTCATGATCGTGACGGCACCGGATTCGTCGTCGATATCGTCGGCGGCGGCCACGAGCGCGACCTCTGTCAGGAAGTCGATGAGGCGCCCATCCGGGTTGCGCTTGGCGAACTCCTTCGTGAACGACAGGAGCTCCTCGACGTTCTCGGCGCGCACCTCATCCTGCGGGTCGCGGGTGGCGCGGAGCGCGTCGACGTAGCCGGTGCGCACGAGCAGCTCGGTGAGCACATCGGCGGGCGGCTTCGTGGCGACCATCGCCTCGACGTCGTCGAGGATCTGCCCCAGATCCATGATCGCCTTCGTGACCTTGGGGCCGAGCCCCAGCTGGTCGGCTTCGCGCAGGGTCTCGCGCAGGGGGGTGCCGATGCGGTCGGCGTGCGCCTGCAGGGCGGCTTCGGTGGCGGGGCCGATGCCGCGCTTGGGGGTGTTCATGATGCGGCGCAGCGCCAGGTCGTCGGCGGGGTTCGCGACCTGGATGAGGTAGCCCATGACGTCCTTGATCTCGGCGCGCTCATAGAACTTGGTGCCGCCGGCGATGCGGTACGGGATCGCCGAGCGGATGAGGATGTCCTCCAGTGCGCGCGTCTGCGAGTTGACGCGCACGAACACCGCCATGTCCTTGTACGACTCGCCCTGCTCGTGCAGCTTCTGGATCTCGTCGGCCACGAACTGCGCTTCGTCATACGCCGAGTAGCCGGTGAAGCCCGTGATCTTGTCGCCGGCTCCGGCGGCTGT